>CACZPJ010000025.1 GCA_902782995.1 uncultured Lachnospiraceae bacterium
ATGTAAGCCGTGTAGCACAGATAGATCAGAATACAAAAGACACCTTCCGTGCGGCTGGTTCTCGATCTACTTCCCGCAAATATAAGGATGATAATGCTGACAACGATCAGGATCGCGGTATCAAGAAACAGCTCCGTTGATGCATGGATCGGTGTGAGTACGGCAGAAGCACCGAGGATAAAGAGAATGTTAAACAGACATGAACCGACTGCATTACCAAGTGCGATACCGGAATCTCCTTTTTTGGCAGCAACGATTGATGTGGCAAGTTCCGGGAGGGACGTGCCGATCGCAACGATCGTAAGGCCGATCAAGGTATCACTCATGCCAAGCGATGCAGCGATCAGGCTGGCATTTTTAACTACCAGATTGCCACCGAGGATGACAGCGGTAAGACCGGTTAAAACCCTTAAGATGCTTGGAAAAACAGCAGGTTTTTCTAAAGAGGCAGCAGCGACAGCAGCAGACGCGGTATTCTTTTTGGCATTACGGATCAAAAGGAACAGATAACATGCCATCAGGGCAAGGAAAATGAGCCCTTCTAAGAAAGAGATTTTCCGGTCAAAAAGGGTAAGAAGCAGTGCCACAGATACGAAAACATTCCACCACAGATCCCTCCGCTTGATCTCGGGTGCGGTTTCAACCGGGCGGATCAGCGCGCTGATACCGATTACCATAAGCAGGTTAAAGATATTCGAGCCGACAATATTTCCGAGGGAAATATCACTGTTTCCGGCAAGACCTGCCGTGATACTGACCGCGGCTTCCGGGGCACTGGTGCCCATGGCAACGATCGTAAGACCGATGATCAGGGAGGGGATCTTAAGAAGTGCGGCAATCGAAGCCGAACCATCGACAAAGAGATCTGCTCCTTTGATGAGCAGAACAAAACCAAGCAACAATAACAGATACATCATAAAACAAACCTTCCTTTCTGCAAAAGCATGCACCGACTGATGGGCGTATATGCAGAAAAACGAGACTCTTACTGCATATACATGCAATAAAAGTCTCGTTACATCCGTTCCTACGATGTGTATTGCCCGGCCAAAGGCGTGATGACGAACAATACAACTCTTTACTTTGCAAAGAGCTAACTACTCCCTGATATTTGCTAATTCATCTATAACACAGGACAAACCGGAATGTCAAGCAGAAAATAATTGATAATAATTCCCGGAATCGTATTGAAAAGGAAGGGCATATCTGCTACGATTACGGGAAGTGAACATGTAACAGGAACCAGAAACAGGGAATGGAGCTTTATGAAGAGACATAACGGTATAAGACAGCTTGGATTTATCATACTGACAATTGTAATGATTTTATCGGGAATGTGTTCTGATGTAGTCAGGGCAGATTCTTTATTGGCATGTATGCCACAGGCTTCTTCTGTAAGCAGTACCTATCCGGAAGCTCATGGTATGGACAGAGAGCGGGAGTTATCCCCCCACCGGCTGGAGCGGGAGACCTTCTCGTATCAGACCAATCGGGGCGTGGAAGAGGTTTTTGGAACCAGGGGAGAGTGTCTTTCTGCAGGTGAAGCACACCGGCAGATCAGCAGTTCTAAGAAAAGTTCTACATTGGCACAGTCCGTTTGGACAGTCTGTGTCAGAAATCAAAGATTCAGTGAGGAACGTAAGTGTTCCGGTATTGGAAAAAATGTCATAAGCAGGGATATCATCGTCTGCTATATGCATCATAAGGATGGCTCAAAAGGCTGAAAGCTGTAAAAGGACAAAGATGTCACGCCCGTGTAACACAGGGGCTTATTTGTGTATGCGAAAATCAGAATGACAATAGGAGGACTTTTATGGATCAGAATATCGTAGTAATCGCATTAGGTGTAATTGTTGCAGCAGCCGGAATCTGGGTATGGTGGTATGAGAACCACGGACCGGAGAAAAAGGATGAACCAGGAGAGGATGATAAGTAATGAAAAAGACAAAAGTAATATGTACCTTAGGACCTGCTACCGCAAAGGATGAGATCTTAGAACAGTTAATGATAAACGGAATGAATGTTGCACGGATCAATTTTTCACATGGAACCGAAGAAGAGCATCTGCATACGATAGAACGTGTGAAAAATATGAGGGAAAAATTAGGACTGCCGGTTGCCCTGTTATTAGACACCGGTGGACCGGAAATCCGTCTCAGATGCTTTGAAAATGGCAGGATCCAGTTAAAAAAGAATCAGGAGTTTATCCTGACAACGAAGGAAGTGACCGGAGATGAAAACAGAGTTTCCATTTCCTATCCGAACCTGATACAGGACATCACAGAGGGCGCAAGGATATTGATCGATGATGGACTGATCGAACTTACCGTGAAGCGGCTGACAACGGATGAGATCATCTGTCAGGTCATAAACGGCGGCAGCGTATCCGATCATAAGGGTGTCAATGTCCCGAATACGAATCTGAGCATGCCGTTTGTAAATGAGAAGGATAAACAGGATCTGATCTTTGGGGTAAAGCAGGACTTTGACTATGTGGCTGCATCCTTTGTAGGTGTGCAGAGGATGTGAAGGAGCTTAGACAGGTATTAACAGATCATGGCGGAGCGGACATCCGTGTTCTTGCCAAGATCGAGAACCGTCTGGGCGTGGATAATATAGACGAGATCTTAGCAGCTTCGGATGGTGTCATGGTTGCAAGAGGAGATCTTGGAGTGGAGATCCCGATCCAGGAAGTGCCGGCGATCCAGAAGATGATCATTAAAAAGACCTGTGAGGCAGGAAAAATCGTAATTACTGCCACACAGATGTTAGATTCCATGATGAAGAATCCAAGACCGACGCGTGCAGAAGCAACCGATGTGGCAAATGCCATCTACGACGGAACAAGCGCGATCATGTTATCCGGTGAGACAGCAGCTGGAAAATATCCGGTCGAGGCGTTAAAGACAATGGTTGAGATCGCAGAATATACCGAGCGTGATATTGATTATGAAAAGCGTTTCCGGATGTTAGATAAGAGCTGGAACCCGGATGTGACCGATGCTATCTCACATGCGACCTGCGTAACTGCACTTGATATTAATGCAGCAGCGATCATAACGGTTACAAAGTCCGGAAGGACTGCGCGCATGATCTCAAGATACCGTCCGAAGTGTCCGATCTTAGGCTGTACCCCGTCCGAAAAGACATACCGTCAGATGAGTCTTTCCTGGGGAGTGATACCGCTTCGGATCAATGAAATGACAGATACGGAAGAGCTTTTTGCAGAAGCGATCAACCGTGTGGTAGAAAATAAAAATCTTTCGGGAGGTGATATTGCAGTAATCACAGCGGGTGTACCGCTTGGTATGTCCGGTACAACGAATCTGATACGTATAGCAACTATATAAGACATCTTAAAGGAGGAAACGGAATGAAGACATTAAACTGGAAAAACTTTGTAGTATTGACGATAGCAGGATTGTGCAATGCATTTGGAATCACGCTATTTCTTGCACCCGTAAAATTATATGACAGCGGTATCTCCGGAACAGCGATGCTGCTGTCACAGATCACGCCAAAGCATTGGTCACTTTCCATATTTCTGATCGCCTTAAACATTCCGTTATTCCTCTATGGATTAAAAAAACAGGGTGCATCTTTTACCATCTATTCGATCTATGCCGTTACCTGTTATTCCCTGGGGGCATGGCTGATCACCGATGTATTGCCGATCGATGTCAGCCTTGCATCTCCCCTTGCAGGAACGGATCTGCTCTTATGTGCACTGTTTGGCGGGCTGATCTCCGGTATCGGAAGCGGGCTTACGATCCGGTTTGGTGGTGCGATCGATGGTATCGAGGTTATGGCAGTCATTTTTGCAAAAAAGCTTGGGCTGACCGTCGGAACCTTTGTGATGATCTACAATGTGATCCTCTATGTGATCTGTGGATTCGTCATCCAAAGCTGGGTGCTTCCACTGTATTCGATCGTGACTTATATGGCAGCACTTAAGACGATCGATTATATTGTCGAAGGCTTTGACCGGGCAAAATCAGCCATGATCGTAACGACACAGCCAAAGGAGATCTGTGCTTCACTTTCCGAAGCATTCGGAAGGGGTATTACGATGTTAGAAGGGAAGGGCTATTATTCGGATTCGGATAAGACCGTGATCTATTTTGTATTAAACCGCTTTCAGATCGGAAAGTTAAAGGAGCTGGTACATGCCATCGACCGGAATGCATACATAACAATTAGTGAAGTTGCGGATGTATTTGGTGTAAATAGTTGAAAAATGTGTTAAAATGCTTTTGAAATCTTTTCAATAAGATGGAGGCATGACATGGATACACGGGAAATATTACAAAAAGTTCAGAATCAGGAAATATCCATTGAAGAAGCAGAAAGTTTTTTCCGCAGAGAGCCCTTTGAGGAAATGGGCTATGCGAAGTTAGATACACACCGGAAGTTACGTTCCGGTTGTGCAGAGGTGATCTATTGCAGCGGCAAGTCGGATGAACACCTCTTACATATTTTTGGAAAGCTGTACGAAGAAGATGGCGAGGTCTTTGGGACGCGTGCGACGAAGGAACAGTATGAACTCGTGCATGCACAGTATAAGGAAGCAGTCTATGATCCCATTTCACGCATTCTTAAGATTGAAAAACAAAAGGAGCATATCGGGAAAATTGCCGTCTGCACGGCAGGAACCGCAGATATTCCGGTTGCAGAAGAAGCAGCCCAGACCGCAGAATATTTTGGAAGCCACATAGAGCGGATCTACGATGTCGGAGTCAGCGGACTGCACCGGCTGTTATCGCAGCTTGATGTGATCCAGAGTGCCAACTGCATCGTGGCGGTTGCCGGAATGGAGGGTGCACTTGCGAGTGTGTTAGGCGGGCTGGTGGATAAGCCGGTCATCGCAGTTCCGACTTCGGTGGGCTACGGAGCAAGTATGCACGGACTTTCGGCACTGCTTACCATGATCAACTCCTGTGCAAACGGAGTGGCAGTGGTGAATATTGATAACGGTTATGGTGCCGGCTATATGGCAACGCAGATCAACCGGCTGGCGTGTCATGCAAAGCAGATCGATACAGATGAGGATAAAGAGAATGGCAGATAAGAATATAAAAAACAATACGAAAAAAAGTCTCTATCTTGAGTGTGCAAGCGGCATCAGCGGGGATATGACAGTCGCAGCATTATTAGATCTTGGTGCAGATGAAAAGCGGCTGATGCATACCTTAGAGAGTATTCCGGTTTCCGGTTTTCCGATTAAGATCAGCCGTGTGAAAAAAAGCGGACTGGATGCGTGTGATTTTGCAGTGCAGTTAGATGATGCACATGAGAACCACGACCACGATATGGCGTACTTATATGGGCATACACATGCCGGGGAAGAAGTGCAGGAGCATGCCCACACACATATGCAGGAACATACGCATACGGAAGAAGCACAGGAACCTGATCATATGCATGCACAGGACAATGAGCATGTACATGATAAAGCACATACCCATGAGCACCGTGGTCTGGCAGAGATCCGTCAGATCATTCAGGCGACGGATATGACACCACATGCAAGGAAACTGGCATTTCGTATTTTTGATATTTTAGCGGATGCAGAAGCAAAGGCACATGGTGTTGACCGGGAGAATGTACATTTCCATGAAGTCGGTGCAGTAGATTCAATCGTAGATGTGATCGCTGCGGCAGTATGCTTTGATGATCTTGGGATCACGGAAGTGATCGTTCCTGCCTTAGAAGAAGGACAGGGAATGATCCGGTGTCAGCATGGACTGATCCCGGTTCCGGTACCGGCGGTTGTCAATATCGTAGAACAGAACGGATTATCCCTGCATATCACACAGACCAAAGGTGAGCTTGTGACACCGACCGGAGCAGCGATCGCTGCGGCGGTACGGACCGGTGACCATCTGCCGGAGCAGTTCCGGATCTTAGGAACCGGACTCGGTGCCGGAAAGCGGGAATATGACAGACCGGGGATCTTACGCATTTTATTAATAGAAGAAACAGGTCAGACGAAGCGTGATTCGATCTATAAGTTAGAGAGCAATATTGATGATTGTACCGGGGAGGCACTGGGATTTGTCATGGAGGAGCTTCTTTGTGCAGGCGCAAGAGATGTCCATTATATTCCGGTCTATATGAAAAAGAACCGTCCGGCATATCAGCTTACGGTGCTTTGTGATGAGGAAAAGATCCCGGAGATGGAGCGTCTGATCTTTTTACATACGACGACGATCGGAATCCGCAGACAGCGGATGGAACGGACGATCTTAAAAAGAGAGAATAAGACGATAGAGACAGCATATGGCAGTATTGATGTAAAGCTTTGCATACGGGAGAAGGAAGTAACCTTCGCACCGGAGTATGAGAGCGTTGCAGCAGTGTGCAGACGAACCGGCATGGGATACACAGAGTGTTACCGGAAGATTTATCAGGCATGCGAAGCTGCCATGCAGTCAGAAGAAACGCAGTCAGAGAAGTAAGGGAGGAAGCATAGAAGAATGGATCAGTACGAAGAGAAGAAAAGACAGTTATCAGACTGGATGATGGAACATACAAAGTCGGATACGCTGCTCGCATTTTCCGGCGGGGCAGACAGCAGCCTGCTGTTATATCTGCTCTGTGAGGCAGCCGCAAAAAATAAGACAAAGGTCTATGCGGTCACGATACAGACAACCCTGCATCCGGTCTGTGAAGCCGAGCAGGCGAAGCGGCTTGCTGAGGACGCAGGAGCGATCCATATGGTGTTTCAGGTAGATGAATTAGAAGAAGCAGGAGTCTCCGATAATCCGACAGACCGTTGCTACCGTTGTAAGAAATACCTGTTTACGCAGTTAAAGGAATATGCAGCAAAGCATCAGATCCCGCTTTGTATCGAAGGAACAAATGAGGATGACCTGCATGTCTACCGCCCGGGAATCCGTGCGGTGAATGAGCTTGGGATCGCAAGCCCGCTTGCCGAGGTGCATATGACGAAAAAGGAAGTACGCCGTCTTGCAGCAGAGTATGGCATTGCTGTTGCAGATAAGCCGTCAATGCCTTGCCTTGCAACGAGATTTCCATATGGAACGCATTTAAGCTACGAGGATATGCGGCAGGTAGAGCAGGCAGAGGAGCAGCTTCGCGGGATGGGATTTTATAATGTAAGAGTCCGGGTACATGGAGATGTCGCAAGGATCGAAGTGGATACCGGTGACTTCGGACGGCTGATGGAACACCGGACGGAAGTTGTAGACTGTTTGAAAAAGGCTGGATTCTTGTATGTTACGCTGGATCTGGAAGGATTTGTATCCGGCAGCATGGATAAAAAGATTTTGATGCAGGGGGAATAGACATGCAGGGATTGCTGGACTTAGACGGGAATATTTTATTATGGATACAGGATCATATCCGTATGTCCGGACTGGATGGCGTGATGAAGTTTATCACGTCATTTGGCAATGCCGGGATCATCTGGATCATTATTACACTGGTACTGCTTCTGATCCCCAAGACCAGAAAGACCGGGATCGTATCGGCAATGGCACTGATCGGTTCGTTGATCGTCAATAACGGGATCTTGAAGCTGTCGGTTGCACGGATACGTCCGTATGAGGTGATCGATGGCTTGCAGTGTATCGTAAAGCCGGCAGTGGACTATTCCTTCCCATCCGGTCATACCGGAAGCTCCTTTGCGGCAGCAACGGTCATTTTCCGCAGAATGCCAAAGCGGTATGGAATACCGGCACTGGTTTTAGCGGCACTGATCGGATTTTCGAGACTGTATGTGGGAATCCATTATCCATCCGACGTGTTAGCGGGCATGGTTACCGGAATCTTACTTGGAATATTTGCAGATGTACTTTTTCAAAGATATGAGAAAAGAAAGCAGGAGGGACAGAAGTCGATTGGCTAAATCTGTCCCTTGCGTATGTTTTTAAAATTAGTTACAATAGTCAGAAGCGACAAAGTAAAGCAGATACCGGAACGTGTCTGCAACCTAAGTTTCAGGCTGAGAGAAAGGCATGGTTATTAAGATGAGCAAAGCAGATCAGATTTTTATTGATATGTGTAAGGATATACTGGAAAACGGTGTAAGCACAGAGGGGGAAAAAGTCCGCCCGCACTGGGAGGATGGTTCGAGTGCTTATACGATCAAGAAGTTCGGTGTGGTCAACCGCTATGATCTGTCGAAGGAGTTCCCTGCCATTACCCTTCGAAAGACCGCGATCAAAAGCTGTACCGATGAGATGCTCTGGATCTGGCAGAAAAAGTCAAACAATATCCACGACTTAAACAGTCATGTATGGGATGAATGGGCAGATGAGACAGGCTCGATCGGAAAGGCATATGGCTATCAGATGGGTGTGAAGCATAAATATAAGGAAGGCATGATGGATCAGGTGGATCGTGTGATCTATGATCTGAAGAACAATCCGTTCAGCCGCCGTATCATGACAAACATCTATGTACATCAGGATCTAAGTGAGATGCATCTGTATCCATGTGCATACAGTATGACATTTAATGTGACACAGAAAAAGGGCGAGGATAAGCTGGTCTTAAATGCGATCTTAAACCAGCGTTCCCAGGACATCCTGACTGCAAACAACTGGAATGTATGTCAGTATGCCGTATTGGTACACATGTTAGCACAGGTCTGTGACATGCAGGTGGGCGAACTGGTGCATGTGATTGCAGATGCACATATTTATGACAGACATATCCCGGTCGTGAAGGAACTGATCACAAGGGAGACACATGAAGCACCGACCTTCTGGCTGAATCCGGAGATTAAGGATTTCTATCAGTTTACGCCGGATGATGTGAAGTTAGAAAACTATGTGACAGGACCACAGGTGAAGAATATTCCTGTCGCAGTCTGAACAGTACTTCTAGGATGCGTGTAATACTGCATCTAAGAAGTACTAGGTTCAGACTGAAGAATCCCTTGCAGACCATAGGGGTCTGCATCTGCAAGCAGAGCGGGATTCTTCGCCGTAAGTGTGTGTAAGATTTCTTGCAGGTCAAGAGCGACTTGCATCTGCAAGCAGAACGGGATTCTTCGCAGTGATGTGATTTTAAATAGAAAGAGGGTTTACCATGAATTTAATTGTTGCAGTAGATAAGAACTGGGCTATTGGTTATCAGAATAAGTTGCTCGTCAGTATTCCGGATGACATGAAGTTTTTCCGGCAGACGACGACCGGGAAGGTTGTTGTCATGGGAAGAAAGACGTTAGAGAGCTTCCCGAATCAGGCTCCGTTAAAGAACCGGACGAATATTGTAGTGACGAAGGATACTTCTTATAAGGGAAACGGCGCGATCGTTGTGCATGATATGGATGAGCTGCATGCGGAGCTTTCGAAGTATGCAAGTGAGGATATTTATGTGATCGGTGGGGAGAGCATTTACCGCCAGCTTTTAGACGAATGTGATACGGCTCATGTGACCTATATCGACTATGCCTATGATGCCGATACCTATTTCCCGAACCTGGACGGGAAGCCGGAGTGGCAGATTGCAGAGGAAAGTGAGGAACAGACCTATTTTGATCTGGAGTATGTATTCCGCAGATATGTAAAGAAACAGGCATAAGAGGATATGGCAAGGCACTGGTATTATGGATAATTTTATTTTTAGTTTGAATGTAACACTTCCGATTTTTTTCGTGATGGTAATCGGATATTTTTTAAGACAGATTGGAATGCTCAATGACAATTTTGTAACAGTGGCAAATAAGTTCAACTTTAAGGTGACACTGCCGTTTATGCTGTTCCGGGATATATCATCGGTAGCGATCCGTGAAGTCTTTGACTTAAAGTATGTGCTGTTTTGCGCAGCCGCAAGTACGGTCTGCTTCTGGGTGATCTGGGGATGCACGAAGCTGTTTGTAAAAGACCGATCGATCCGTGGTGCGTTTGTACAGGCATCCTTCCGGAGCAGTGCAGCCGTCATGGGACTGGCCTTTATTGAAAATATCTATGGACAGTCTGCAATGGGACCACTGATGATCATCGGAGCGGTTCCGCTTTATAATATTTTTTCCGTGATCGTACTGACCTTTGAGGCAGATACAGAGGATGGAGAAGAAAGGGATCATGGAAAGATCAGGCAGGCACTGGTAAATATTGCAAAGAATCCGATTATCATTGGAATCCTGCTTGGACTGATCGCAGCTTTGCTGGGGTTAGATTTCCCGGTGATCGTGGATTCGACGGTCAACAAGGTGGCACAGATGGCAACACCGTTAGCATTGATCGCTTTAGGTGCAGGCTTTGAGGGCAGAAAGGCACTTGCAAAGATCAAGCCTACCATAGCAGCCGCACTGATCAAGTTAGTGATCCAGCCTCTGATCTTTTTACCGGTTGCAGCCGCACTTGGCTTTGACGGAGAAAAGATGGTTGCTATTCTGATCATGCTTGCATCACCGACGACACCAAGCTGCTATATTATGGCAAAGAATATGAAAAATGACGGTGTGCTGACCGCAAGTGTCATCGTTATGACAACACTTTTAGCGGCATTTACACTGACAGGATGGATTTATATTTTAAAAACTACAGGATTCATAGGGTAGGAGGACGAAATGGATATTACAGGAAGAAAATTAGTTGTAAAGGCTTTACAGGAAGAAGGCGTTGATACTGTATTCGGATATCCGGGCGGTATGGTAACAGACCTTTTCGATGAATTATATAAGCAGGATGATATCCGGGTCATTTTACCAAGACATGAACAGGGACTGATCCACGAGGCAGAGGGCTATGCACGTTCTACCGGAAAGGTGGGTGTCTGTATCGTAACAAGTGGTCCGGGTGCGACGAATATCATCACCGGACTTGCCGATGCACATTATGATAATATTCCGCTGGTCTGTATCACCGGACAGGTGCCGCTTAATCTGATCGGTAACGATGCCTTTCAGGAGGTAGACATTGTCGGAATGACAAGAAGTGTCACCAAGTATGGTGTGACGGTAAGGGACCGCAACGACTTAGGAAAGATCCTTAAGATGGCATTTCATATTGCGACAACCGGAAAGCCGGGACCGGTGCTGATCGATCTGCCAAAGGACATCCAGACAACACCGGGAAAGGCAGAATATCCGGATCATGTGGACATCCGTGGTTATAAGATCAATGAAGGCGTACATGTCGGTCAGTTGAAAAAGGCTTATAAGCTGTTAAAGAGTGCAAAGCGTCCGCTGATCTTAGCGGGTGGTGGTATCAATATTGCAAAAGCAAACGATAAGTTAGCAGCGTTTGCGGAAAAAATGCAGGTTCCGGTCGTTACAACGATCATGGGTAAGGGAGCACTTTCTGCACATCATCCGCTCTATGTCGGCAACTGCGGCATGCACGGAAGATATGCGGCAAATATGGCAGTCATGGAATGTGATGTCCTTTTTTCCATTGGTACAAGATTCAATGACCGTATCACCGGAGATCTGAATGAGTTTGCACCAAAGGCGAAGATCGTTCATATCGATGTGGATACCGCATCGATTTCGAGAAATGTTGTTGTCGATGTCCCGATCGTTGCAGATGCGAATGCTGCCTTAGAGAAGCTGATCGAGTGGGCAGAGGAGAAAAAGACCGCGTCCTGGAGAAAACAGATCGCAGAATGGGATAAAGAGAACCCGCTTGAGATGCGAAGAGACCGTGGCATGACTCCACAGATGATCATGGAAGGAATTAACCACAGCTTCGCCGGAGAAAAGGCAATCTATGTCACCGATGTCGGACAGCATCAGATGTGGGCAACACAGTATATCGATCTGGATGAGAAAAAGCAGCTCATCACATCCGGCGGACTCGGTACCATGGGCTTTGGTTTCCCGGCGGCAGTCGGTGCAAAGATTGGTAACCCGGATACTCCGGTCGTATGTATTACCGGAGATGGCGGCTTTCAAATGAATATTCAGGAGATGGCAACCGCAGTTGTACAGGGAACACCGGTGATCATCTGTCTGTTGAATAATTACTATCTTGGTATGGTGCGGCAGATGCAGCAGCTCTTTTATGGGAAGCGTTACGAAGCCACCTGTCTGCGCAGACGGAAAAACTGTCCGCCGATGTGTAAGGGACCAAGTGATGCCTGTCCGAAGTATGAGCCGGATTTTGTAAAGCTTGCGGAAAGCTATGGCGCATACGGCATCCGCGTGGAAAAGGAAGAAGAGATCGAAGCAGCGATCGCTGAGGCGAGAACACATACCGACGCACCGACGATCATTGAGTTTATGATTGCAACCGAAGAGATCGTGCTTCCGATGGTGAAGAGTGGAACAGCAATGAGCCAGATGATTTTAAAATAGGAGGATAGACGGATGAAAAACAGATGGATTGCATTATATGTAGAAAATCAGGTCGGTGTTCTGGCAAAAGTATCCGGTCTTTTTTCCGGAAAATCATACAACCTGCAAAGTCTTACCGTAGGAACAACCGAGGATGAAACGGTATCCCGTATGACAATCTGTGTGACAAGTGATGATATTACCTTTGAGCAGATTAAAAAGCAGTTAAACCGCATGGTCGAGGTCATCAAGGTGATCGATCTTACCAATGTGCCGATTCATATGAAGGAGATCCTGTTTGCCAAGGTACTTCACTGCTCCACCGCAGACAAGGAAGAGGTATTTCAGATCGCGCAGGTATTTAATGTGCAGGTTGCAGACATCGGAAAGGACAGTGTGCTCTTAGAGTGCAAGCTGACAGAGCGGCGGAACAATGAGCTGATCGCGCTCTTAAAATCAAAGTATAAGACCATCGAGGTCGTACGGGGCGGAGCGGTAGCGATCGAATCGATCAGTACCTCCTGCCGGTAAGAACAACAGCTCTGGAATAAGAATATCAGACATCAGGCGGGAGGTTTCCCGCCTTTTTTGTACTTGTAAAATATATCCACATAAATTATATGGATATATTTTACAACCGGATGTTGACAGAAAAATATGGAGGTGTTAGTATTTCAAATGAAATCCGACTAAAATAGTCGGGATTTAATCAAAGGAGAAGGATATGAAACTTTCAACAAAAGCGCGGTATGGTCTCAGGGCGTTTATTGATCTGGCTGTATACAGCGAGAATGGTCCGGTATCTCTGACGATGATCTCGAAAAGACAGGATATATCCGTAAGCTACTTAGAGCAGCTTGTGGCAAGGTTAAAGCGTGCGGGACTGGTAAAGAGTGTGCGTGGTGCTAATGGCGGATATGAGCTGACAAGACCGGTAAAGGAGTACACGGTCGGTGAGGTGTTACGAGCCTTAGAAGAGGAGCTTGTTTCGGTTGACTGTGTGGCAGTTAACGGGAAGGCGGATCTGCACTGTGTGGGATCGAAGAACTGCTTAAGCCGTATTGTATGGGAAAAAATCAATGATAGTATCAACGAAACCGTAGATAATATTTACATCGGTGAACTACTTGAACAAAATAAGACAAATAAACAGGAAGGTGAAGAATCATGAAGAAACTGATTTATCTGGATAATGCAGCAACCACTAAGACTGCACCGGAGGTAGTAGAAGCAATGCTGCCATATTTTACAGAATACTACGGAAATGCATCTACCGTATATGCATTTGGTGAAGAGAGTAAGAAGGCAGTTACAAAGGGAAGAGATACGATCGCAAATGCACTTGGTGCAAAGCCGGAGGAGATCTATTTTACCGCAGGCGGAAGCGAATCCGATAACTGGGCATTAAAGGCAACTGCCGATGCATACCAGAGCAAGGGCAAGCACATCATCACATCTAAGATCGAGCATCATGCGATCCTGCATACCTGTGATTACTTAGAGCAGCATGGCTTTGAGATCACCTATCTGGATGTGGATGAGAACGGACTGATTTCTTTAGAGGACTTAGAGGCAGCAATCCGCCCGGATACGATCCTGGTTTCTATCATGTTTGCAAACAACGAGATCGGTACGATCGAGCCGGTTGCAGAGATCGGAAGAATTGCCCATGAGCATGGTGTTTTATTCCATACGGATGCAGTACAGGCATTCGGACAGGTTCCGATCAATGTAGATGAGATGAACATTGATATGTTAAGCAGCAGCGGTCATAAGTTAAACGGACCAAAGGGAATCGGCTTTTTATATATCCGTAAGGGCGTTAAGATCCGTTCCTTTATTCATGGCGGTGCACAGGAGAGAAAGCGTCGTGCCGGAACAGAGAACGTGCCGGGTATTGTAGGCTTCGGTAAGGCAGTAGAGCTTGCGGTTGCAAATATGAAGGAACGTACAGATAAGGAAATCGAGCTTCGTGACCACCTGATCGAAAGAATTGAAAAAGAGATTCCGTATGTAAAGGTAAACGGAGACCGTGTGAAACGTCTTCCGAATAACGTCAATGTATGTTTCCGGTTCGTCGAGGGAGAATCCCTTTTGATCATGTTAGATATGAAGGGAATCTGCGCATCCTCCGGTTCTGCATGTACATCCGGTTCCTTAGATCCGTCCCATGTACTTTTGGCAATCGGACTGCCACATGAGATCGCACATGGATCACTTCGTCTGACACTTGGTGCAGATACAACGAAGGAAGATGTAGATACAACCGTAGATGAGTTAAAGAAGATTGTTGCACATCTGCGTGAGATGTCACCATTATATGAAGACTTTGTAAAAAACGAAGCAAAATAACAGGATAGGAAGGATAAAATTATGTATAGTGAAAAGGTAATGGATCATTTTCAGCATCCAAGAAATGTAGGAGAAATCGAAAATGCAAGTGGTGTTGGTACTGTTGGTAACGCAAAATGTGGCGACATCATGAGAATCTATTTAGACATCGATGATGACGGAATCATCCGTGACTGCAAGTTTAAGACCTTCGGATGCGGTGCAGCCGTTGCAACAAGCAGTATGGCAACTGAGCTTGTTATGGGTAAGTCCATTCAGGAGGCATTACAGGTAACAAATAAGGCAGTTATGGAAGCATTAGACGGACTTCCACCAGTGAAGGTTCACTGCTCTCTTTTAGCAGAAGAGGGTATCCATGCAGCACTCTGGGATTATGCAACAAAGCATGGCATTAAGATCGAAGGACTTGAAAAGCCAAAGAATGATATTTCCGAGGGATTAGAGGACGAAGATTACTAAAAACTCTGAAACGGCAGGTTCCCAATAATTCATATTGACATACTAGGAAAAGAGAAGTATACTAGTACCATTGAATGATACAGGTAATCGTTATATAGAAATGGAGAGCAATATGAAGATATCTACAAAGGGTCGTTATGCAGTACGTTTATTACTCGACATAGCAATGAATGATGAAGTGGAACCGGTACGTTTAAAGGATACCGCAGAGCGTCAGGATATTTCCATGAAGTATTTAGAGCAGATCATATCAATACTTGTCCGCGCAGGATATGTAAAAAGTATCCGTGGACCGCAGGGCGGTTATCGTCTGACAAAGGAGCCGAAGGATTATACGATCGGAATGATCTTAAGACAGGTCGAAGGCAGTCTTGCCCCGGTGTCCTGCTTAGATGATGATGTCAATACCTGTGAGCGTCAGGAAGAATGTGTATCGCTTAGGATCTGGAGGGAATTAAACGATGCGATCAATGGTGTGGTAGATAAGTACACCCTGCAGGATCTGATCGAATGGCAGCAGGAAGCCAACCTTGATTATTGTATTTAATATCAGTTTCAGAAGCCAGAGATTATGTGTTTCATAGAGATATGGAATGCATGATCTCTGTTTTTGTGTATGAATGCTCCTTTTTTGTACAAAATAGATAAAAGCAGAGGAGGAGCAGAAAATGAAGGAAAAAATATTTGGTGTTTTACAACGGATCGGGCGCAGCTTTATGCTTCCGATCGCGATTCTTCCGGTAGCGGGACTGCTGCTTGGAATCGGAAGTTCCTTTACGAATACAACTACGATCGAAACCTACCATCTTACCAAACTACTTGGAGAGGGAACGATCCTGCATGCTTTACTTATGATCATGAACCGTGTCGGCAGTGCGGTGTTTGATAACCTGCCGCTTATTTTTGCTGTCGGTGTGGCAATCGGAATGGCAAAAAAGGAAAAAGAAGTATCGGCACTTTCTGCCGTGATCGCATACTTTGTTATGAATACCGCGATCAATGCCATGCTTACCATCGGTGGAGAGATCCTTGCAGATGGAAGTATTTCGGATACGGTATTAGAGGGAACAGTAACTCCGGTATGTGGGATCCTGTCTTTACAGATGGGCGTCTTTGGCGGGATTATCGTAGGACTTGGAGTAGCGGCACTGCATAACCGGTTTTACCGGATACAGCTTCCGAGTGCCTTATCCTTTTTTGGAGGAACCAGATTTGTACCGATCATCTCAACGCTGGTATATATGTTTGTCGGAATCCTGATGTATTTTGTCTGGCCGGCAGTGCAAAACGGTATCTATGCGCTTGGTGCGCTTGTGACCGGTTCCGGGTATGTGGGAACGCTGATCTTTGGACTGATCAAACGTGCCCTGATCCCATTCGGACTGCACCACGTATTTTATATGCCGTTCTGGCAGACTGCTGTAGGTGGAACGGCAGAGGTCGCAGGGCAGCTTGTTTCCGGGGGACAGAATATCTTTTTTGCACAGCTTGCAGATTCGGCAAATATCACGCATTTCAGTGCAGACGCAACGCGGTATTTTTCCGGAGAGTTTATCTTTATGATCTTCGGACTTCCGGGAGCAGCACTTGCCATGTACCAGTGTGCGAAGCCGGAGAAGAAAAAAAGGGCGGGAGGACTTCTTTTATCCGCTGCCTTAGCAAGTATGGCAACCGGTATCACCGAGCCGCTCGAGTTCTCCTTCCTGTTCGTTGCACCGGCACTGTTTGCAGTACAGGTGGTCTTAGCGGGAAGTGCCTATATGATCGCGCATATGCTTGATATTGCAGTCGGGCTGACTTTTTCCGGTGGGCTTTTGGATTTCTTTTTCTTTGGCATCCTACAGGGAAATGCAAAAACAGGCTGGCTTCGTGTGATCCCGGTCGGGATCATCTATTTCTTTTTGTATTATTTTATTTTCCGTTTTATGATCAAAAAGTTTGATTATAAGACACCGGGAAGGGAAGCAGATGATACAGAGACAAAGCTGTATACCAAGGAAGATGTCCGTACAAGAGGAAAAGCCGGAGAGGTGAAAGTGCATGAAAGTGCAGCCGCAGAAAGTGGTTTAAGTGCTAAGATCACAAGAGGACTCGGCGGCAGGGACAATATCAGTGATGTAGACTGCTGTGCGACCAGACTCCGCTGTACAGTTGTTGATGTGACAAAGGTGAAGGAAGATATTTTACGTGCAACCGGAGCATCCGGTGTGATAAAAAAGGGAAATGGTGTACAGGTGATCTACGGACCGAATGTTACGGTCATCAAGTCGGATCTGAGCGACTATTTAGATGCCCTGCCGGAGGGATCAGAACTTTCAGAGGATCTTAAAGTATCAGAGAATCCATCATCCTCAGAGGATGATGGCAGCGATGCAGAGACAGAAACAGACGGTAAGGATGAAAAAGCAAATGTGGAAGACCGATCGAAAAAGCCGCAGATAATAAAAATCAGCAGTCCAATCACAGGAGTGGCAGAAGCCTTAGAGAAGGCACCGGATGAAGCCTTTGCCGGAAAAATGATGGGAGACGGAGCAGTTGTCACACCAAAAGACAGCTATATCTGTGCACCGGAGGATGGCGAGATCACATTTGTTTTTGATACCGGCCATGCAGTCGGATACCTGACAGATACCGGAGTCAGTCTTTTGATCCACATAGGGATCGACACAGTGAAGCTGAACGGAAAGGGCTTTACGGTACTTGCCAGGCAGGGACAGCGGATGAAAAAGGGCGAACGGATCTTAAAAATCGATCGGATCTATCTGCGTGACCACGCACCATCCCTTGCATCTCCGGTGGTCTGTACCGAATTAGAGGAAGATCAGCAGATCCATCTGCTAAAAGAAGGAGAGATCAAGGCAGGCGAGCCATTGTTTGAGATACGCAGACGGCACCGCCTGTCATGTTAGCACAGCTCATACAGGCTTTTTATAATATTGTGGACAGCTTTTTTGTCGGAAGGTATTCGGCAGATGCCCTCACGGCACTTTCGGTCATCTATCCGATCCAGTTGATCATTATTGCACTTGCGGTTGGAACCGGGGTAGGGGTCAACACCTATATGGCGAGAAAGTATGCAGAAAATGATACAAAGGCGGCTGAGGCGGCGGCAGGAACCGGAATGGTATTAGCAGTCATTACCTGGCTGATCCTTGCCGTGGTGACCACACTGATCATGCGGCCTTATGTTATGACATCTGCAAGTTCAGAGAATGCAATCTCGGATGCAATCATTTATGGAAGAATCGTCTGTATCGGAAGTATTGGCGCATTTTTAGAAGGAAACTGGACAAAGGTGCATCAGTCGATGGGGAATATGCGTCTGCCGATGATTGCACAGATCGTTGGTGCGGTGACAAATATTGTATTAGATCCGCTCCTGATCTTTGGCTGGGGATTTTTTCCGAAGCTGGGAGTTGCAGGTGCTGCGATTGCAACCGTCTGCGGACAGTGTGTGGCGGCAGTGATCACCGGGGTAAAGGGATTTTATCTGCCACCGAAGCTGCATAAGATGCGCCATTATGTGAACCGGATCTATCGATACGGCTATCCTTCTATTGTTATGCAGGCACTTTATACGGTTTATATCGTAGCACTCAATGTGATCCTTGCCGGTTTCAGTGATTCGGCGGTGACGGTGCTTGGGCTTTATTATAAGTTACAGACATTTTTTTTCATTCCGCTAATGGGCTTAGAGACCTGCATTGTTCCGCTTTTAAGCTACAATTATGCAGCTGGGGCATATGGAAGATGCAAGGAAACGATGCGGGATACCTTTTCACTGTCTGCCGGGTTTATGCTCGCAGGAGTTGTTGCATTTGTATGCTTCCAACAGCCGTTGATCCGGATATTTTCGGATACCGCAGAGGTGCTCGCTATCGGACGGATTGCATTCCCGGTCATAGGTGCAAGCTTTGTGTCGGCAGCCTTTTCCTTAATGACACCGGTCTTTTTTCAAGCGGTCGGATATGGGAAGGTCAGTATGGGATTATCGCTGCTTCGGCAGATTTTCTGTCTGATCCCGTTTTTCTGGCTTTTTTCAAAGATCGGGCTTTCCTATACCTGGTGTGCATTCCCGGTTTCGGAGATCATTTCCGGTGTGATAGGTCTGATTTTGTATCGAAGGGTCATCCATTCCTGGAAAATGCAGTAAATGAGAAAAAATATCAAAAATAGCATAAAGTTCGTCTTGAATAACCGAAACCTCAGGTCTTATACTAGGGAAAGTAACAGATATATAAAATATAAATAACGAAAGAGAGGAAACATATTATGATGAAATGTCTGAAGATAATTAACTGGAAGAAAACTGGAATTTTTGCAGCAGGAGTTGCTTTTGGAACAGCAGGTATCAAAGCATTATCCAGTGAGGATGCAAAGAAGTTATATACCAACTGTACAGCAGCAGTTTTAAGAGCAAAAGAGTGTGTAATGAAGACTGTTTCTAACGTTCAGGAGAACGCAGGTGACATTCTTGCAGATGCAAAAGCAATCAACGAAGAGCGCGCAGAAGCAGCAGAGGCAGCAGAGTTTGAGGATGCTGAATCCGAAGATGCAAAGGAAGAAACAGAAGAGGCTGAATAAGCAGTCCGGTTTTGGCATAAAGAAGGTGTCTGAATGAAGTTTACAATAAAGCATGAAACAAAGCAGCGTATGCGTATTCATGTAGCAACGAGCCGTATGACTTATGCACAGGCAGATACACTGCTTTACTTCTTATATAATGAAACAAACATAACCTTTGCAAAAGTGTACGAGCGCACCGCAGATGCAGTGATCGAGTATGCAGGCGACCGTGCCGCAGTTTTATCTGCATTGCAGCATTTCCACTATTCGGATGTAGAAGTACCGGAAGGTGTGATCGAGAATTCCGGACGTGAATTAAATGCCCGTTATCAGGAGCGTCTGATCGGAAAGGTGGCTTATCACTATGTTGCAAGATGGATACTTCCGTATCCGATCCGTACCGGAATCACATTGTACAAGTCCCTGCATTACTTAAAGGAAGGTCTTACAACCTTATGGCATCGTAAGATCGAAGTACCTGTGTTAGATGCAACTGCGATCGGTGTATCTATTTTAAGAAATGATATGAATACGGCAAGTTCGATCATGTTCCTGCTTGGCATCGGTGAACTCTTAGAGGAGTGGACACACAAGAAGTCGGTGGATGATCTCGCAAGAAGCATGTCATTGAACGTAGAAAAGGTCTGGCTGTTACAGCAGGGCAGTGAGGTGTTAGTTCCGGCTTCGAAGATCGAAGAAGGCGATCAGGTTGTAGTCCATATGGGAAATGTGATCCCATTTGATGGCAACGTCACCCGTGGAGAAGCGATGGTCAATCAGGCTTCCTTAACCGGTGAATCACTTCCGGTCCGCAGAACGGAGGGCGCAACAGTTTACGCAGGTACCGTAGTCGAGGAAGGCGAGCTTACGATCACAGTCAAAAAGACAGGCGGATGCAGCCGGTTTGAAAAGATTGTTGCCATGATCGAAGAGTCTGAAAAGTTAAAGTCAGGTCTTGAGAGCAAGGCAGAGCATTTAGCAGACAGGTTAGTTCCTTACAGCTTAGGCGGAACGCTGCTTACATATCTGCTTACCAGAAATGTCACAAAGGCGTTATCCATTCTGATGGTTGACTTCTCATGTGCATTAAAGCTTGCAATGCCGATTTCTGTATTATCCGCGATCCGCGAAGCCAACATGTATGATGTAACCGTAAAGGGCGGCAAGTACCTTGAGGCAGTGTCAGAAGCAGATACGATCGTATTTGATAAGACAGGAACACTGACAAAGGCACAGCCGGTTGTAGCAGATGTGATCGCATTCGATGGAGAAGAACCGGATGAACTGCTTCGGATCGCAGCATGCCTAGAGGAGCATTTTCCTCATTCCATGGCAAAGGCTGTCGTTGAGGCTGCAAGTGAGCGTGGTCTTTCCCATGAAGAGATGCATACGAAGGTTGAGTACATCGTAGCACATGGAATCTCAAGCATGATCGGTGATAAGCGTGTGGTAATCGGAAGCTATCACTTCATCTTTGAAGATGAGCAGTGCGTAATCCCGGAAGGAATGCAGGATCGTTTTGAGATGATTCCACCGGAATATTCCCAGCTTTACCTTGCAATCGATGGAAAGTTAGCAGCAGTAATCTGTATCGAAGACCCGATCCGCGAAGAGGCAGAAGCAGTAATCAACTCTCTGCATAAGGCAGGATTTTCGAAGATCGTCATGATGACCGGAGACAGCGAGCGTACCGCAGCCTCAGTTGCAGCAGCGGTCGGAGTAGATGAATACTATTCAGAGGTTCTCCCAGAGGACAAGGCAGGCTTTGTGGAAAAAGAAAAAGCACAGGGTAGAAAAGTCATTATGATCGGTGATGGCATCAATGATTCACCGGCATTATCAGCCGCAGATGTCGGAGTTGCGATCAGTGATGGTGCAGAAATCGCAAGAGAGATCGCAGACATCACGATCGGAGCAGATGATCTGTTCCAGATCGTAACCTTAAAGGCATTAAGCGATGCGCTTATGAAACGTATTCACAATAATTACCGCAGAATTGTTGGATTTAATACGATGCTGATCCTGCTTGGAGTAGCAGGAGTGATTCCACCAACGACATCCGCATTACTGCACAATTCGTCAACACTGCTGATCGGTCTGCAGAGCATGGGAAATCTGTTAGATTAAATCTGTCAGAGGCAAGAGGCAGGAAGCGGATAAAGCGCGCGGAAATGATAATTGCATTATTAATTCTAATATAAGAAAAGAAAATCGTCCCCGGTATCCGGGTGGTATTGCCACCGGATGCCGGGGATGATTTTTTTGAAAGAATATATTGATAGCAGAATATTATGTAAAAGTAGAAGGTCATCACATACAACCGCTTTCATAGCTGCGACTTATGATTCGTAATTCGGAGCAGTTATGAAAGCGATTGTATGTGATGACAATTTAATTTCAGATTTAAGTATCCAAAATATTTCGTTGAATTTGAAGGCAAAATGCACCAAGGATATAAAGCAAACTTTTATTTGCGGTTTTAGTTTCGAGTGAAATCCACTGCTTACGAAAACCACAAGTGAAGCCATTGCTGAACTTGTATGGTTGCAGTTAGCAGTTAGTTCACGAAGAACGTTGCAAATGTTTGCGATATAACCTTGGTGCATTTTATCAATCACTTGTGAATGCGTTTAATACTTAAATCAGAAAAATAAAAAAAGGTATTGACAAAGTAAGAAGTATGAATTATATTATACGTAATCCATACAAACTTAATAGGAAATATATGAAAAGAGGAAACAGGATGAGAAGAAGAATGAAAAACAAAGAACAAGACATTC
The DNA here is from genome assembly GCA_902782995.1 of uncultured Lachnospiraceae bacterium. Classification (GTDB taxonomy): domain Bacteria; phylum Bacillota; class Clostridia; order Lachnospirales; family Lachnospiraceae; genus Roseburia_C. Next base: position 22,408 of record CACZPJ010000025.1, read on the forward strand.
GTTTCACCCAGGGCAGATGGCTCTGTTGTATGCAGATGTGTAAGATGCAGAAGTGTTGTATGAATTGTGTCATGTAAGAGATACAAGAAGAGTTTAAACGTGTATATAAATAAAATCAAATCGAAGGAATAGAAAAGAAAGAGAGGAAATGATTATGGCAAACATTTATAAGGGAACATTAGGACTGATCGGTAACACTCCATTAGTAGAGGTAACAAATATTGAGAAAGCATATGATCTGAAGGCAAGAGTTCTTGTAAAGCTTGAGTATTTCAATCCGGCAGGAAGCGTAAAGGACAGAATCGCAAAAGCAATGATCGAAGATGCGGAAGCAAGAGGTGTTTTAAAGGAAGGTTCCGTGATCATCGAGCCGACATCCGGAAATACAGGTATTGGTCTTGCAGCAATCGCAGCAGCCAAGGGCTACCGTATCATCTTAACAATGCCTGAGACCATGAGCGTTGAGCGTCGGAATATTTTAAAAGCATATGGCGCAGAATTGGTATTAACCGATGGAACAAAGGGAATGAAGGGTGCAATCGCAAAGGCAAATGAGTTAGCAGAAGAGTTAGAAAACAGCTTTATCCCTGGACAGTTTGAGAACCCTGTAAATCCAAAGGTACACAAAGAGACAACCGGCCCTGAGATCTGGAGAGATACAGACGGTGAGGTGGATATCTTTGTTGCAGGCGTTGGAACCGGTGGAACAGTATCCGGAACCGGTGAGTACTTAAAGTCACAGAAGCCTGATGTTAAGATCGTAGCGGTAGAGCCAAGCAGCTCTCCGGTATTATCCGAAGGCAAGAGCGGCCCACATAAGATCCAGGGTATCGGAGCCGGATTCGTACCGGATACCTTAAATACAAAGATCTATGATGAGATCATTACCGTAGATAACGAGGATGCATTCCGCGTAGGTAAGGAAATCGCAAGAAAAGAAGGCGTTTTAGTAGGAATTTCTTCCGGAGCAGCACTTCATGCAGCAATCCAGCTTGCAAAACGTCCGGAGAATGAGGGCAAGACAATCGTAGCACTGCTTCCGGATACCGGAGACAGATACTATTCTACACCATTATTTACGGAACAGTAGAAACTAAGATAGAGGAGAAATCATGGAACCAGTAATAAAGGTAGATCACATTTCAAAAACATATCCATCAACTGCGGGCAGTATTCATGCATTAGATGATGTAAGTCTTACGATCGCACCGGGTGACATCTATGGAATCATCGGAATGTCCGGTGCAGGAAAAAGTACACTTGTGCGCTGCCTGAATTACCTGGAGGTGCCAACCGAAGGAGATGTCTTTGTGGAAGGCAAGGCACTTGGCTCACTCAGCCAGAAGGAACTGCGGAAGACACGTGCAGATATTGCAATGATCTTCCAGCATTTCAATCTGCTGATGCAGAGAAATGTCAGAGATAACATCTGCTTTCCATTAGAGCTTGCAGGATATAAGAAGCGGGAAGCAAGAGCGAAGGCAATGGAGCTGTTAAAGCTTGTCGGATTAGAGGAAAAGGCAAAGTCTTATCCGGTTCAGCTTTCCGGTGGACAGAAGCAGAGAGTTGCGATCGCGCGTGCATTAGCAGGCAATCCGAAGATCCTGTTATGTGATGAGGCAACAAGTGCACTTGATCCGGAGACAACACAGTCGATCCTCGCACTGTTACAGAAGATCAACAAAGAGCTTGGAATCACGATCGTGATCATTACACACGAGATGGCGGTTGTACAGCAGATCTGTACGCATGTTGCAATCTTAGACCATGGAAAACTGGTAGAGCAGGGAACCGTGACAGATATTTTCACATCCCCGAAGACCGGTGCAGCAAGAAAGCTGGTAGAAAGTGGTGACAGAACAGCAGCAGTCATCAATGCAAATAAGAATATCCGAATCGTATTCAAAGGAAATTCATCCTTTGAACCGGTTGTGGCAAATGTCATCCTTTCCGTAGGAAAGCCGGTCAATATCCTTTATGCAGATACCAGAAACATCAATGGAACTGCATATGGAGAGATGATCCTTGGATTAGAGAATGATCCATCAATCGTAGAGAAGATCATAAGTGCTTTCCAGACAAGAGGAATTCAGGTAGAGGAGGTGCCAGTAGAAGATGTGGTCGAGTGAAATGATAAAGATGTTAGGTGAAGGTGTCTTAAGTACACTCTACATGACACTGGTATCCACTTTTGTCGGATATATCATCGGACTTCCGATGGGAATTGTACTTACGGTAACCGATAAGAACGGATTACATCCAAACCGGATCTTCTATAAGATCTGTGATGTGATTGTCAATATTGTACGAAGCATCCCGTTTTTGATCCTGTTAGTATTGTTGATCCCATTTACGAGACTTTTAGTTGGAAAAAGCTATGGCGCAACAGCAACCATCGTTCCGCTTGTCGTTGCAGCAGCTCCGTTTATTGCAAGAATGGTAGAATCTTCCTTAAAGGAAGTGGACGCCGGAGTCATTGAGGCGGCAAGAAGTATGGGAGCAGGTAACTTTTCCATTATCTGCAAGGTGTTACTGCCGGAGGCAAGAGTTTCCCTTGTAACAGGCATGACGATCGCAGTCGGAACTATTTTTGGATATTCAGCGATGGCAGGTGTCATCGGTGGTGGCGGACTTGGTGATATAGCCATCCGTTATGGTTATTACCGTTATCAGACCGATATTATGTTCGTAACCGTTATTATCCTGATCATTCTGGTACAGATCCTTCAGGAAGCCGGTATGCGGATTTCAAAGAAGATTGACCGCAGATTACGCGGATAACAATCAGTTAACAATAAAAACATGAGGAAAAAAGAAAATAAAAAGCACAAAAACATGTGCAGAAATGAGGACAATTATGAAAAAGAAATTATTAGGAATTTTATTAACCGTAGCAACCGTATCAACCTTTGTTACAGGATGCGGCAACAAAGCAGATAACAGCACAGATAACGCAGCAGACAAACAGGAAAGCCAGAACGAAGCATCTACCGATAATGCGGATGCAAAGGCTGACAGCAGTGATTCTAAGGGAACAATCAAGGTAGCAGCTTCCGCAACACCACATGCAGAGATCTTAGAGCAGGCAAAATCAGTACTTGCCGAGCAGGGATGGGATCTTGAAGTAACGGTTTTTGATGATTATGTACAGCCAAACCTCGTAGTAGAGAGTGGAGACTTCGATGCGAACTATGTAGAGCATAAGCCATATCTGGATAACTTTAACGAAGAAAACGGTACACATCTGGTATCCGTTGGTGAGATCCACTATGAGCCATTCGGAATCTATCCGGGAACATCAAAGAGCTTAGATGATGTAAAAGACGGTGCAGTCGTAGCAGTACCAAACGATACAACAAATGAAGCACGTGCATTATTATTACTTCAGGATAACGGACTGATCACATTAAAGGATGGCGCAGGCTTAAATGCAACAGTTACCGATATTGCAGAGAATCCGCACAACCTTGAGATCAAGGAGTTAGAGGCAGCACAGGTAGCAAGAGTGATCGATGAAGTAGATTATGTGATCTTAAACGGTAACTACGCATTAGCAGCAGGCTATTCCGTCGGAAAAGATGCTTTAGCTTATGAGCAGGCAGATTCCGAAGCTGCAAAGACCTATGTAAACGTTATTGTTGTAAAAGAAGGAAACGAAGATAACGAAGGAATCAAGGCATTGGTTGATGTATTAAAATCAGATGACATCAAGAAATATATCAATGACACTTATGACGGAGCAGTTATTCCATTCGAATAAGAATTGCATTGTAAATAAAATATCGATCAAAAGAGAGTGTTTCGAAAGAGACGCTCTCTTTTGTTTTTTTGAAGGAAGCGGATATTCTGTGCTGACTCTGGTTATGATAATCCTGATAGGAAAAAAGAGAGGAATACTTCTCAAACAGGAGGAAATTATGGTATCATTTACGTATCAGATCACAGATGAGATTGGTCTTCATGCAAGACCGGCAGGACTTTTGGCCAAAGCAGCTAAGGATACTGCATCTAAGGTTACCATTACGTGTAACGGGAAAAGCGCAGATGCAACAGGACTGATGGCAATTATGGCTATGGGGATCAGGTATGGTGACGAGGTTACGGTTACAGTAGAAGGCAGTGATGAAAAAGAAGCCGTAAAAAAGCTGGAGACATTTTTTCAAGAGAATCTATAGAAGATGGAGATTATGATGATAAGCAGGGAAGGAAAACAGGTATTTCATGGGATTGCGATCGGCAGGGTGCGTTTTTTAACAAAAAAACAGAACGTGGTCACAAGAAGAAAGATCACAGATACAGATGCCGAAATTTCACGTTATGAAACAGCGAAAAATCAGGCAGTGGAACAGCTTCGGGCATTGTATGAGAAGGCAGTGAAGGAGGTTGGCGAGGTAAATGCGCAGATCTTTGAAGTGCATGCCATGATGTTAGAGGATGGCGGCTATAATGATTCTGTGCACAATCTGATCCGCTCCCAGAATGTCAATGCAGAATATGCAGTCGCAACGACCGGGGATAACTTTGCGGAAATGTTTGCAAATATGGAGGATGAGTATTTTCAGGCGCGCTCCATTGACATCAAGGACGTTTCCGAGCGTGTGATCACGATCCTGCATGGCGGGGACACGGGATCGGACATTGGCAGTGAACCGGTGATTGTTGTAGCAGAGGATCTTGCACCGAGTGAGACGGTGCAGATGGATAAGAGCAGATTACTTGCGTTTGTCACCCACCTTGGTTCGGCGAATTCCCATACGGCAATCCTCGCAAGAACCATGGGTATCCCTGCGGTGATCGGTGTGGAGATCGAAGAGGACTGGAATGGAAGGCTTGCGATCGTCGATGGATATGAGGGGAAGATCCTGATCGATCCGGATGAAACAACACTTGCTTATTACCGGGAGCGGCAGAAGGAAGATGAGAAGAAAAAAGAACTTCTTCTGGATCTAAAGGGCAGGGAAAACGTAACAAAAAGCGGTCAGAAGATCAATCTGTATGCCAATATCGGCAATATCTCGGATCTTGCAGGTGTACTGGAAAATGATGCAGGCGGGATCGGATTGTTCCGGAGTGAGTTCCTGTATTTAGAAAAGCATACGTTTCCGACCGAAGAGGAGCAGTTCCGTGTCTACCGTCAGGTTGCAGAGACGATGGCAGGGAAAAAGGTTATCATCCGTACGCTGGATATCGGGGCAGATAAACAGGTAGATTATTTTGACCTTGAAAAAGAGGAGAATCCTGCAATGGGATACCGTGCGATCCGTATCTGCTTAACGAGAAAGGATATTTTTAAAACACAGCTTCGTGCCCTGTTCCGCGCAAGTAACTTCGGAAATATCGCAGTGATGTATCCGATGATCATTTCCGTGGAAGAGGTAAGACAGATCAAGGAGATCGTTGCAGAAGTCAAAAAGGAATTAGATGAGGCAGGCATTCCGTACGGAACGGTAGAGCAGGGTATTATGATCGAGACACCGGCAGCAGCAGTCATCAGTGATATGCTTGCAAAAGAGGTGGACTTTTTCAGTATCGGAACGAATGACCTGACACAGTATACCTTAGCGATCGACCGCCAGAATGCAAAGCTGGATGCGTTTTATGATCCGCATCATGAGGCAGTTTTACGACTGATCGAACTGGTTGTAAAGAATGCGCATGAGGCAGGGATCTGGGCAGGAATCTGTGGTGAGCTTGGTGCAGATCTGACACTGACAAAGCGGTTTTTAGAGATGGGATTAGACGAACTTTCGGTTTCACCGGGAAGCATTCTGCCGATCCGTCAGATCATCCGTGAAAGTGAATAGGGAATGTGATTGCTTGCTGCTAAAACATATTGACATGATAGGAATTCTGTTTTATAATCCTATTAATTCAAATCATACTAATATTATGGGAAAAGTGGTAAAAGAAAATATTAGTATCAGAGTACGAAAGAAGACAGAACAAATCAGAAAAGGACAGGTAGAAAAATGGGTAAGAAAGTAAGCCGAGAGAACAGAAATCTTAAGTTTGAAACATTACAGTTACACGTTGGCCAGGAGCATGCAGATCCGGTTACGGATGCAAGAGCAGTTCCAATCTATCAGACATCTTCCTATGTTTTCCATAACAGTGAACATGCAGCAGCCAGATTTGGACTGACAGATGCAGGAAATATCTACGGACGTCTGACAAATCCGACTGAGGATGTATTTGAGCAGCGTGTTGCTGCATTAGAGGGTGGTGTTGCCGCACTTGCAGTTGCATCCGGAGCAGCAGCAATTACCTATACGATCGAGAACTTAGCACAGAATGGTGACCACATCGTTGCAGCGAAGAATATCTATGGTGGTTCTTATAATCTTTTAGCACATACACTTCCACAGTATGGTATCACAACAACCTTTACTGAGCCGGAAGCAGATGCACTTGAAGCTGCAATCCAGGAGAATACCAAGGCTCTTTACATTGAGACCTTAGGAAACCCGAACTCCGATGTAGCTGATATTGAAGCCATTGCAAAGGTTGCACATGCACACAAGATCCCACTTGTTGTAGATAATACATTTGCAACTCCTTATCTGGTACGCCCGATTGAGTATGGCGCAGATATCGTAGTTCATTCCGCAACTAAGTTTATCGGTGGACATGGAACAACGATCGGTGGTGTGATCGTAGACAGCGGTAAGTTTGACTGGGAAGCAAGTGGAAAGTTTGATTCACTGACAAAGCCAAATCCAAGCTATCATGGAATCAGCTTCACGCAGGCAGTCGGACCGGCAGCTTTTGTTACAAAGATCCGTGCGATCCTGTTACGTGATACCGGAGCAACGATCTCTCCATTCCATTCCTTCCTGTTATTACAGGGACTTGAGACACTTTCTCTTCGTGTAGAGCGTCATGTAGAGAATGCGTTAAAGGTAGTGGAATACCTGAACAATCATCCACAGGTAGAGAAGGTACATCATCCGGCTGTTACCACAGATCCAAAGCAGAAGGAGCTGTATCAGAAGTACTTCCCGAATGGCGGTGGCTCTATCTTCACCTTTGAGATCAAGGGCGATGACAAGAAGGCAAAGGAATTTATTGATAACCTTGAGATCTTCTCATTACTTGCAAACGTTGCAGATGTGAAGTCTCTTGTGATCCATCCGGCATCTACTACACACTCCCAGTTAAATGAGCAGGAGTTATTAGATCAGGGAATTAAGCCGAATACGATCCGTCTTTCCATCGGAACAGAGAATATTGCAGACATCATCGAAGATCTTGACGAAGCATTCAAGGCAGTCGAAGACTAGAAATTCGTTTAAAATCTCATTTTGTACATAGAATGATGAATGGAAAAGGACTCTTATCATATATTTTGATAAGGGTCTTTTTTTAGGAGTAAAATAGGCGTGGGAAAGGGAAAAAAATGGTGTTTATTAGCAGTTGTATTCGTGGTTCTGTTTGGATTTGGCAGATGGTCCGCACATAAGGCTGCCGAATGGCAGAGCACCTTTGCAGTCGTACCGCAGTCGGAAAACTGGGGACTGGGGTTTGGCGCAGAGGGCACACAGCCGACCGGAAACGCATCCGCAGAGGATTTAAAAGCGTATGATGCCTATTATATCGGCGATGCATCCGACAAGTGCATTTATCTGACCTTCGACTGTGGCTATGAGAATGGTAATACGGCGGCTATCTTAGATGCCTTGAAAAAAAATGAGGTAAAGGCAACCTTTTTTACAGTCGGACATTTCTTAGAAACGAGCCCGGAGCTGGTAAAGCGGATGGCAGCGGAGGGACATACGGTGGGAAATCATACCTACCATCATCCGGATATGTCTTCGATCGCAGATATGGCTTCGTTTCAAAAGGAGATTGAGGATGTCGAAAAATTGTACGAACAGATCACCGGTCAGAAGATGACAAAGTTTTACCGTCCGCCGCAGGGAAAATACAGTGTGATGAATTTAAAGATGGCAAAAGAGCTTGGGTATCATACATTTTTCTGGAGTCTTGCTTATGTAGACTGGTATGAAGATAAACAGCCGACGAAGGATGAGGCATTCGAAAAGCTGCTTGGACGGATCCATCCGGGTGCGATCGTGTTACTGCACAGCACCTCGAAAACAAACGGAGAGATCTTAGATGAGCTGATCGGCAAATGGAAGGAGATGGGGTATCATTTCGGAACCTTACAAGAACTGTGCGAGGGTGGATCATCTGTAACAGACGGGACATCCACAGAGCATATGGCTGCTACGGAGCGATAGCATTTGGAAACAGATAAAAACGTAGATAAAGAAATTTTACCAAGTGCGTCCGGTAAAAGACAGAAGGAATCGTGATAGTTCACAAATCAAAAACCGGAAGCCGAATATGCATTGACAACAGAATTGATTGATCCCTATAATAGAGTGAATTGGTAAGACCAATTTGCTCTTTTTTTGCTGTATAGGATTCGAGTGCCAAAAGATGTTTTCAAATTTTGTAATTGACAAAATACATAAAAGAAGTTCCGTTTGCTTTACATATTTTGTGCATTTTGTCCTTTCAATTTTATAAAGCATCTTTTGACACTCTAACTTGTATAGCAAGAGTAATCAGGATAACATAGGAGGAGTTTGTTATGCGTTATTTAAAACAGTTTTTGGTTATACTTCTGGTTTCTTTTCTGGGTGAGATCTTACGATACCTGATCCCGCTTCAGATCCCAGCAAGTATTTATGGACTGGTTCTGATGCTGCTTGCACTGGTAACCGGTGTGTTAAAGTTAGATCAGGTCAAGGAAACGGCAGATTTTCTGATTGAGATCATGCCTGTAATGTTTATTCCGGCTGCTGTCGGGATCATCGATGCGTGGGTAGATCTGCGGGCGATCGTAGTTCCGGTTACAGTCATCACCATACTTACGACATTTATCGTTATGGTTGTTGCAGGACGTGTGACACAGTTTGTGATCCGTGGAAAAAAGAAAGTAGAAGAGGAGCAGTGTAACAATGATTGATTTATTAGAAACATCTGCATTTTTCGGTGTAGTGATCAGTCTTGCAGGATATGAAGTGGGACAGATGTTAAAGAAGAAGTTTAAAAAGTCCTTTTTAAATCCGCTTTTGATCTCGATTATTGCAGTGATGGTATTTTTGTGTGTATTTCATGTGGATTATGATAAGTATTACGAGGGCGCGAAGTATTTAAGCTATCTTCTGACACCGGCAACGGTCTGCCTTGCCATTCCGCTGTATCAGCAGTTAGAGCTGTTAAAGAAGCATAAGAAAGCAATCCTGATCGGTATTTTTGCAGGCGGAATTGCAAGTATGGGAAGTGTCCTTGGCTTTGCGGTTTTATTTGGGCTGACGCATGAGCAGTATGTGACACTGCTTCCAAAGTCGATCACGACAGCGATCGGTATGGGTGTTTCCGAGGAAATGGGCGGTATCGTCACGATCACCGTTGCAGTGATCATTGTGACCGGTGTGGTTGGAAATATGACAGCAGAGGGAATCTGTAAGCTGTTTCATATTGAGGAACCGATTGCAAAGGGAATTGCCATCGGAAGTTCTTCGCATGCCGTCGGAACGACACGTGCAATGGAAATGGGAGAGATCGAGGGTGCCATGAGCAGTCTTGCGATTGTGGTATCCGGTCTTGTGACCGTTGCAGGGGTATCGGTTTTTGCCGGATTTTACTAATCCGGTGAAGTCATCCATAAGGCATCTTTTGGCACAAAAGTTTGCAGAGCGAAAGAAAGGCAGGAGTTTTACATGGATAAACGGGAATCCGTCAAGGTGATCGAATATATCAAGCAGGGGATACGCACCGGTGCGCTGACCTGTGGTGCGAAGCTTCCGACCGAGCGGCAGATGGCAGCGGAGCTTCAACTGTCGCGTCCATCCGTGCGGGAGGCACTGCGGAGTCTCGAACATATGGGACTGTTAGAAAGCAGACAGGGTTCCGGTAATTATCTGACTGCCGGGATTGGCAAGAGTCTGGCACAGTCTTTAGAGTTAATGCTGATGATGGATGCAAATATGTATATGGACATCAGCCAGACACGTCGTGCAATCGAGATGTATGCCTTCCAGCTTGCAGTGACGCATGTAACAGGTGAGCAGATGGAGCGTCTGCATGGTCTGCTTGCAAAAATGGATACGGGGCAGATTGCGGATGCAGTTTCAGCAGACCGGCAGTTTCATGATACGATCGTAGAGGCTTCCGGGAATCATCTGATGATGCAGTTGATACAGGCATTAGCAACTGCCTGTGAATCCAGTATCGAACTGGTTTTAACCCATGGCAGCAGACAGAAACGGGAAGAGTTGTTAAAACTGCATACCGGGATTGTGGATTGTCTGGAAAAAAAGGATTTGGAACGTGGAATACGTGTGATCGGGAAGCATTATGACCTGATCGATGAGATCGAACAGGAATTATCTAAGAAGATTAACTGACGAAATGCACAAATTATGTAAAGCAAATGTTTGCGGAACATATTTGTGCATTTGTCATTTTAAACACTATTCTTGCGCTGTCTTTTGCGCATAGCACTTGCGTGGGACGAAGCTTATTTTTCAAACTGATTTCTATTAAATATCTTCTGACATCTTGATCAGATGCGGAAAATGTGTACTGCTTACTGATATAGTTCTGCGATCCTAGATACCGCCACATAGATTTCCGATATTTTATACCAGGTACGGTAGTCGACGCTTCCGGTTACCGGAAGACCGAATACGGACTGGAACTTTTCGACCGCAGCCTGTGTAGCAGGTCCATAGACGCCGTCTGCGGTGATCGTTGGCAATGCTGGATAATTTCTGGCGATCCGGTTTAACTGTTCCTGCATCTGACGGACTTTGTCACCGCTTGATCCGACGGTCAGATCATAGCCCGGCCAGGAGGCCGGAACACCGCTGATCTCCTCGGCGGTATTAATGTACATGCTGCTTCCGTAGTAGTAGCGTAGGATCTCGATGGCGGAATAGCCTTGATCGGCGAGGTATTTAGAACCCCATTGGGTCATCCA
>CACZPJ010000026.1 GCA_902782995.1 uncultured Lachnospiraceae bacterium
AGTTTGCTCTTCTTTTATCTCTTCTTCCTTTGGAAGATTTGTTCTTTGGACAAATTGACATCTGGTTACACCTCCTTAAATTTATTAAAGACATCTTGGATAGCCGCCATTCTTGGATCCAGCTCTGTCTTGTCACAAGCACATTCATGCAGGTTCAGATTCGCACCACACTTCTTGCAAATCCCCTTGCAGTCCTCCTTGCACAGAACCTTCATTGGCCAGTTTACCAAGATTTCATCATAGACTAGCCTGTCGACATCCAGATGAAAGCCTGTCATGTAGTCAGCCTCTTCCAGCTCACTTTCGTCTGATCCCTCTGTCTCCTCTAACGGAAACTCCTTATCAAACGTAAGATGGATTCGTGTCTGAACTTCTTCCAGACATCGATCACATGGTATAGCAATCATTACATCTGTCTCACCTTGGATAAGCAGCCGCTTATTCTCCTCGTTAAGCAAGTGTAATTCGAATGGCTTTTTCTCAATGAATCGAAAACTGCCTAATCTCGAATCAAATGATGGCATTGTAATTGTAACTTCACGAATTGCTTCCTTGTTTTCACAAGTGCAAACATCTTCTAATTCTAGTATCATGCTCGTCTCCTATTCACACCTAATCAATTATACATACCGGTCTTCTGTTTGTCAACAAAATTTTACCTTATTTTGTGTCTTATTTTACCAGTGCAACGGTTTCTCTACAAATAGCCAGCTCTTCGTTGGTCGGGATCACACATACGGTAACCTTTGAATCCGGTGTAGAGATGATGCAGTCCTCGCCACGCTTCTTGTTTGCTTCCGCATCCATTGTGATTCCAAGATATCCAAAATAGGATAAGATCTTCTCACGGATAAAGGAAGTATTCTCACCGATTCCTGCGGTAAAGGCGATCGCATCCACACCATTCATGGCTGCCACATAAGAACCGATGTATTTCGCAACACGGTAAGCGAATACTTCACATGCTGCGATGGCGCGCTCATTTCCCTCATGGTAAGCTGCTTCCAGATCACGGAAATCGCTCGATACTCCGGATAATCCTTCCACACCGGACTTCTTATTTAATACGTTCATAACACCGTCAATGTCAAGATTCTCTTTTTTCGCGATAAACTCCATGATCGCCGGATCGATATCACCGGAACGTGTTCCCATGACAAGACCCTCTAACGGAGTAAGTCCCATGGAAGTATCTACACACTTGCCATCTAAGACTGCACTGATAGAAGCACCGTTTCCAAGATGTGCAACAATGATCTTAGACTTGTTATAGTCTAATCCTAAGAACTCTGCGGTACGCTTGGATACAAAACTGTGGCTGGTTCCGTGGAAACCATATCTTCTTACCTTATACTTCTCATAGTATTCATATGGAAGTCCGTATAAGAATGCCTTTCTTGGCATGGTCTGATGGAATGCGGTATCAAATACACCAACCATCGGTACATTCGGCATCAGATCCTGGCATGCACGGATTCCGATCAGGTTTGCAGGATTGTGTAACGGTGCAAGATCGTTACACTCTTCGATCTGCTTTAACACATCCTCTGTCAGCACGATAGAGCTTGCAAACTTCTCTCCGCCATGTACGACACGATGTCCGACTGCATCGATCTCTGCTAAAGTCTTAACTGCACCTGTCTTCTCATTTACCAGTGCATCTAAGACCATCTGGATTGCTTCTTTATGTGTAGGCATCGGAGACTCGGTGATCTCTTTCGCACAGCCTTCCTTCTGGTATACAAGTCTTCCATCAATTCCGATTCTCTCGCAAAGACCCTTTGCTAATACTTCCTCACTGTCAGAGTTGATCAACTGGTACTTCAGTGATGAACTACCGCAGTTAATTACTAATACATTCATGCTTTTCTCCTTTTCTTTGCCAAACGGCTGCAAAAGTCGTTTTATATTTGCCATTTACAGGCTGCATAATTAGTTTTATTATAAACCTATATTCTATACGAAACAATAACCAATCTGTACAATTTTAGATACATAAAGTGTACTGATTTTTTAAGCAGGCTGGAGGAATTATGAAAGTTACCGGTATTATCGCAGAATACAATCCATTCCACAACGGACACCTCTACCAGATACAGCAAGTCCGCGAAAAACAACAGGCAGACTATATCGTTGTCGTTATGAGCGGGGATTTTGTGCAGCGTGGCATACCGTCGCTCTGCAATAAATATGCCCGTGCCAAAATGGCTCTCTCCTGCGGGGCTGATCTTGTACTGGAGCTCCCAACCTTGTGGGCAACCGCAAGCGCAGAATATTTTGCCGCTGCCGGCATTGCCCTGCTCGATCAGCTTGGTGTTACAGACAGTGTATGCTTTGGGGCAGAATGCGACGATCTTAAGCTTTTAACAGTGATTGCGGATGTCTTAGCTATGGAACCAACGGACTATCAGCGTATTTTATCCGACGAATTAAAAAAAGGCGTAAGCTTTCCGTCTGCAAGAAAACATGCGCTGCTTTCGTACTTAAGCCGTTCTGCGTTTCCGGACAAGAACTCTTCCGCTCATCCGTTTGAGCAGTTGCTTGATACCCCGAACAATATCCTTGCGATCGAATACTTAAAGGCACTGCGCCTGAGAAACAGTTCCATAACTGCCGCTCCTCTGCTCCGTCAGGGCAGCGGCTATCACGATACCGATCTGAATAAAATGGCATCTGCTTCTGCGATCCGCAGTGCCTTAAGGAAAGGAAAAGAACACCTGCCTGCTGATGTAATGCCGGATGCTTCTTATGCCATTTTGATGGAATATGCCCGGCCAAAGTCCTTCCTCGATGCAGACAGTCTTTCTTCTTATCTGAATTATAAATTACTGATGCAGCATGAGGATGGCTATGAAGCCTTTGCAGATTGTGGAAGAGATCTTTCGAACCGTATCGGAAAATATCTGCCACAGTATCACACCTTTTCCGGTTTTTGTGACCTTTTAAAAAATAAGACACTTACCCATACCCGGATCTCACGTGTACTGCTTCATATTCTTCTTGACATCCGCAGGGAGGATTATACGAACGGACTGCTGGCGGATTATACCCCTTATGCGCGTATCCTTGGTTTTCGCAAGGATTCTGCCGCGCTTTTATCTGCCTGCAAAAAGCAGTCTTCTATTCCGCTTATCACTAAGATGGCAGATGCAAACAGGCTGCTTGAAACACAGTCCGCACACCCGGATATTGCAAAAAAAATGCTTGCACTCGATGTACGAAGTGCAGGCATCTATGAGAGTCTGGCGGCTGCACAGAATGGAACAGCCGGCTGTAATGAGTATACACAGGGGATTCTGCGGATCTAGGATTCTTCCCTGTATTATACGCTGATAAAACACTGCTTTTCAATAAAAATAACTCAAGATGATTTTATAGAAAAAGACCTTAAAACGAACTCGAATGCTCATTCTAAGGTCTTCTCTATTACTTTCTAACGATTAGTGATGGAATAAACGGATTCCGGTAAAGCACATTGCCATATTGTACTTGTCGCATACCTCGATGACATTGTCATCACGGATCGATCCGCCCGGTTCTGCAACGTATTTTACACCACTCTTGTATGCACGCTCAATGTTGTCTCCAAATGGGAAGAATGCATCGGAACCAAGTGCTACGTCGGTGTTCTTATCTAACCATGCGCGCTTCTCTTCGCGTGTAAACACTTCCGGTTTTACCTTGAAGATTTTCTGCCACTCACCTTCTGCAAGTACATCCATGTAATCTTCACCGATGTAAAGATCGATCGCATTGTCACGATCCATACGATGAATGCCATCTACGAACTGAAGTCCGAGAACCTGTGGAGACTGGCGTAAGAACCAGTTATCTGCCTTGCTTCCTGCTAAACGTGTACAGTGTACACGGGACTGCTGTCCTGCACCGATACCGATTGCCTGTCCGCCCTTTGCGAAGCATACGGAATTAGACTGTGTATACTTTAAGGTGATCATTGCGATTGCAAGATCGATCTTTGCGGATTCCGGGATCTCTTTGTTCTTGGTTACCACATTTGAGAAGAAATCATCATCGATCTTTAACTCATTTCTTCCCTGCTCGAAGGTAACACCGAATACTTCCTTATGCTCGACCGGTGCCGGAATATAGTCCGGGTCGATCTCAATGACATTGTATCCGCCCTTTTTCTTCTCTTTTAAGATTGCAAGTGCTTCGTCTGTGTATCCCGGAGCGATCACACCATCGGATACCTCTCTTTTAATCACAAGTGCTGTTTCCTTGTCGCAGACATCGGATAAGGAAATAAAGTCACCAAAGGAAGACATACGGTCTGCACCTCTTGCACGGATATATGCGTTTGCAAGCGGAGTAAACTCCACATCCATATCATCTACCCAGTAGATCTTACGCTCTACCTCGGAAAGCGGAAGTCCGACTGCTGCTCCTGCCGGAGATACATGCTTAAAGGAAGTTGCTGCCGGAAGTCCGGTTGCCTTTTTTAACTCCTTTACCAACTGCCAGCCGTTGAATGCATCTAAGAAATTGATATATCCCGGCTTACCGTTTAATACCTTGATCGGGAGTTCTTCACCGTCTGCCATATAGATACGGGACGGCTTCTGATTCGGGTTACATCCGTATTTTAATTCTAATTCTTTCATTTTTTCTCCTTTGATCCTGCAATCTTATTTGTTTTTATTTACGATACGTGTCTCATATTCTCCAGTTGCAATATCAATGTAACGTACGAATAAGGACACCTTGTTATCCTCGTTTAAGCTGTTCCATACAAGCTCGGTAAAGCTGTCGATGTCACCATCTAACCCAACTAAGGTCGGCTCTCCCTCATAGCTTGGAAGTGGATTGCCATCGCCCATGTAAGTATGGATAAAGCGACCCTCTCCGGCGATCGGATTCTCATATGCGAAGGTATAACGGTTACAACTGTCCGGATTGCCGTTATTACTCTTTAAAATAGACATTGCATAATTGTATTTTCCATCCTCTACATGCATGATACCGGAAATTCTCGGTGTGTAGTTTGGTGCATCCGGCTCGAACTCTCTGGTACGAAGTGCCTGCTCAAAGGTCTGCTGCTTGTCCATCAGCTCATAGATCGTATCGGTCTGATCCCCGTTTGTTACGATGGTCTTGTTGCCGAGTACACGGACCGGTGCATATATAATCAGGCTCGGATCACTTAACTTTGACGGGTCAAAAGCCTGTGTGCGGATGCCTTCTCCATCCTCAACAAATACACGGTTACGGCTGTTTTCACTTCTTCCCATGATAAAATATGCCGTTACTGCATACCTGCCATCCTTTGACTTACCAATCACGATACCTCTACCTGGATAAGAATTGCCTTTTAATTCCTGCTCCAATGATTTCTGATTCATATCTGATCCTCCTGTTGTGTGATAAATAATCTGTTTCCGACTCTATTCTATCATGGTGCTTTTTCGATTACAATAAAATCTCCATTATTAGTTTTATGAAATAAATTACTCATTTTTATTAGTTTTGCTAATAATTCATATCATTATCATTTTTCCTGTATATTGGATAACAAAATATCTGCCCGGTTCTCCCATGTGTGATATGCACCAGCAAAAGAAAACGCCTGCCCGGTGATCTGTATTGCACGCTCAGGATTCGTTAAGATTCCGTTGACACGATCCGGCAGTTCCATCATCCGGTCTAATTCATAAAAACAGGTATTCTCTCCTTCGGTTAAAATCTCCTTTAAATAAATACTTGGATCCGTCAGTGACACCGCTCCGTTTAACATTGCGGTAAAGATCCGGTCATGTGCGCCGTCTTTAAAGTGCGGCATAACGTTTAAAGATACCTTTGCATTTCTTACGACCTCCACACAGTCCTTCGATGTGATCATGCGCCCCTCAGAGACCAGATTCTCCGGGTGTTCTAACTGCATCTGATCCCAGTTTTTTCCAAATGCATGCACTCGGATGCCTCCATCCGCTAACGTTTTTACAACTTTATCCCGGAAGTATGCCCGGATATAAAGCTCTAAAAACAGCATGCCATGCTGGGCAGATGCGATCTCCGCATCAGTCGCCTCCGGGATCTCCCGTAAAATAAACCGCTCCATCGTCGCGTCTACCGGTTCATCCGGATGATGCTTCATATCATTTAAAATCTCATAATAGAAATCTATGTATTCCTGTGTCTGGCTCTTTAACTGATCCTCCATCTTCGGAAACATCATACGATTCCCGATAAATGCCACGTCATATGTTCTTTTCTCATATGGGATCTGATCTTTTTTATAATCCTCCCAGGCAGCCTTTCTTTCTGCTTCTCCGGCTTGCCGCTGTATCTGTTCCCAGTCCTGTGGCAGTATATTTCCTGCAAGCGGCAGAAAATAGCATGGAATATCCGGGTGAAAACGATGCACATATTCCACATGCTGTCTGTCAACACAAAAAGTAACCAGATTTGGAATTCTTTTATTCAACTGCTCATAATAATAGATCGGATGGTCGACCATCACACAAAAGCATGGCAGATCATAGGTCTCCCAGATACTTTTCCCGTCCCTTTCATGACAATAGCTTTCCTGACTTAAACCAATAAAATTAAAAGTGAAAAGTGCAGTCCGTCCATGGCTGATGAACTTCCTGACATGCTTCATGCTCTGGTCAAGCTTGTGATAGTCGATAAAAAAAGTCTGACAGTCCTTTTTTGCAAAAACAGATGCCAGTTCATGTGAGAAAAAACCGAGTGTCTCGACTGCATGCTCAAATAAAATGATTTTGTTGATCATATAATTCCAACCTTCTCCTTCCCTGCATTTTATGTCAGTTATTTGCGGCACTTGTGTAGCTGCCTTTTCCTTTCGGCACTGCTTTCTTCGCAGTGCCTGCGTACTCGCACGCCTTCGGCTTGCTCGTGCGCGGGCATTCGCCCTATCAAAAAAGGAAGACACAGCCCTTCCCGTGTAAACACGGAAGTCTGCGATCTTCCTTTTTTGGCACTGCTCATTGCTTTCGCGTCAGTTTTTGAAGCTGTGGATTGGTGCCGGGATTCTTCCTTGGCGGTTGATGAATGCATCACAGGAATACTGATTGACCGGCATAATCGGTGCATAACCGAACAGTCCACCGAATTCTACGGTATCGCCAACTGTCTTGCCGATTACCGGGATCAGACGGCATGCTGTGGTCTTCTGGTTGACCATTCCAAGTGCCATCTCATCTGCAATAATACCGGAGATCGTTGTTGCCTTGGTATCTCCCGGGATTGCGATCATATCAAGACCTACGGAACATACACAGGTCATTGCTTCGAGCTTCTCTAATGTGATTGCTCCTGCCTCTACGGCATTAATCATTCCCTGATCTTCGCTGACCGGGATAAATGCTCCACTTAAGCCGCCGACATAAGAGGATGCCATTACACCACCCTTTTTCACCTGATCATTTAACATGGCGAGTGCTGCGGTTGTTCCCGGTGCACCTGCAAACTCAAGACCGATCTCACATAAAATATCTGCCACACTGTCACCGATCGCCGGTGTCGGTGCAAGAGAAAGGTCGATAATACCAAACGGGATATTCAGCAGTCTGGATGCTTCCTGTGCAACAAGCTGTCCGACACGCGTTACCTTAAAGGCGGTCTTCTTGATTGTCTCACAGAGAACCTCAAAGTTCTCCCCACGGACTTTTTCTAAGGCAGTCTTTACAACACCCGGTCCGCTGACACCGACATTGATCACGGCATCTGCTTCGGTCACGCCGTGGAAAGCTCCTGCCATAAATGGATTATCATCCGGTGCATTACAAAATACAACTAACTTCATACAGTCTACGGAATCACGATCCTTCGACTGCTCTGCAACCTCTAATAAGATCTCACCCATCAGACGCACACCGTCCATATTGATTCCGGTCTTTGTGGATGCAAGGTTCACGGAACTGCAGACACGCTCTGTTCTGCAAAGAGCCATTGGAATCGAACGGATCAAAAGCTCATCTGCCTTTGTCATTCCCTTTGATACCAGTGCGGAATAACCACCGATCAGGTTAACACCGACTGCCTTTGCTGCCGCATCCATCGTATCTGCGATCGTTGCGAAATCTTCCGGTGTCTTACATGCTGCGCCACCGACTAATGCAATCGGAGTGACGGAAATACGCTTATTGACGATCGGGATTCCAAACTCTGTTTCAATCTTATTTCCTACAGCAACAAGATCCTTTGCTACCGTTGTAATCTTATTGTAGATATTCTCATTCAGCTTTTTTAAGTCGGAGTCAATACAGTCTAACAGACTGATACCGATCGTAATGGTCCGGACATCTAAGTTCTCCTGTTCGACCATCTTATTTGTCTCGTTTACTTCAAAAATATTAATCATTCTTCTTCGTCTCCTGCTATTGATAACTTAGATTCTGTGCATCATATCGAAAATCTCTTCACGCTGGCACTTGATCGTAACACCGATCTCTTCGCCAAGCTTCTCTAATTCCTTCGCACAGTCAGCAAAAGGCTTCTCGGATGTGCTTAAATCTACGATCATCATCATGTTAAAAAATCCCTGAATGATCGTCTGGGTAATATCAAGTACGTTGATATTGCTGTCTGCCAGATAAGTACATACCTTTGCGATAATACCTACGGTATCTTTTCCTACAACTGTAATAATTGTCTTGTCCACTGCTTTTTCCATGTCTGTCTCCTCATCTTATTGCATTCTTATATTTGTATGACCTTCGATACTTCACTGCGGTCTGCTACATACATCGGGAAATCATCACCCCTGTACGGATTGTCGCCCATCGATACTTCTAAGCGCACCGTCTCATATGCGAGTGATGCATAATTATTTTCCTTACTCAGATGTCCGAGTATAACGGTTTTAAAATCATCATGAAGTACTCTTCCAAGCAACTGCCCACACAGTTCATTCGAAAGATGTCCACGGTCTGAAAGAATTCTCCGCTTCAATGCATACGGATAGCTTCCAACCTGAAGCATATGTACGTCATGGTTCGCTTCTAACAATAATACATCTAAACCCTGTAATTTGTCCACAATATAATCGTCATATTTTCCCAGATCGGTTATCACACCCATCGATTTATCGCCCTGATGCATCAGATAGGCACACGGCTCAGCCGCATCATGGGAAATCGGGATTGGCTCAATCTCCATGTCCCCGATCATAAAGGTTACGCCCGGTTCAATCTCATGGAACAGGGATTCATCGATCTTTCCAACGGAAGACGTCTGCTTCACAGCCTCGATCGTTCCATGGGTCGCATAGATCGGGATTCCATGTCTTCTTGCGATCACACCTAACCCCGAAATATGATCCGAATGCTCATGCGTGACCAAAAGTGCCTGCATCTCGGATGCCTTAAGCCCAATGGAATTCAGACCATTTTCAATCCGTTTTCCACTGATCCCGGCATCGATCATCAGATGTGTATCTTCCGTTCCCGCATAGATACAGTTTCCACTGCTTCCACTTGCAATACTACATAATTCCATTACTTGCTCTGCCAGTAAATCTCAATACTGTCTCCGTCCTTGAGTACCTGTGTATACTGGGCTTCCTCTCCATTAATTTTCGTGACGATCGCACGTCCGTTTGCCTGTGACAGATCAAAATCGATGTAATCAAACACATCAACGAAGACATAGCTTCCCTTGCCCTCTAAATGCAGCGTCTCATTATTTACGATCACCGTCACGCTCTTTTTTACCGGCTCAGATGGTGCTGCTTTTTCTGTCTCTTCCTTCGCCGCAGAAGATGCCGCAGCTTCGGTTGCAGAATCTGACGTGGTATCCTCCGATCCCGTCTGCGCTGCTTCTGATCCGGATGCTTTTACTGCCTCTGCCTGATCCTCTGATCCGTTTTCTGTATCCCGGGCAAAAGCAGATACTTCCTCTCTTACCGGTGGATCTACATAATTCGGTTCTACCGGAGCACTCGCATAGGATAAGACGCTCCATTCCACTTCAAAGTTCTCATAAACGAGTGTCTGCATATCTGCCGGACGGTTGTTTACTAAGATCTCCTTATCTGCATCTAATTCTACATCCATGAATTCCACTAACTGGCTTACCGTATAGAAATTCCGAGTCTCAATCACATCGTTTTCCTGAATCAGATACGTTGGCGGCTCTAAGCTGCCGTTGACCTCTACAAACTTTGCACAGATGATTCCTCTGCCATTTACAATGAAATGAATCGTCGACGACGTATATTCCTCTAACTGTTCGATCGTATAAACTGCCTCTCCACCTTCTGTAGACGGCTCGATCGTAATATAACTGTTCGGCTCTAACGGTGCATTGATACTTACCACCGCATCGTTCACGCGGATAACCGCAGACTCTCCCGCGTCACCACGTACCACACGCTGTTTGCCATTGACCGTAAAATGGATTGCCTTGCCTCTGCGCGGGAAAAGCTGTTCATTCGGAAATCCTGCCTGAAGTGCTGCATCCACAACGGTCAGGTGATTGTTGTCATACAACTTGATCCGTTCTCCGTTAAAATGAACCATGATAAAGTTATTCTTCTGATCGTAATAGTTCAGACAGATACCGATCGGTGTAACAAGAAGCGGGTCCTTTTTGATCTCTTCCTGTGCAAAATGCACTTCCTGAAGGACTTCTTCTCCACGCAGTGCCACACGTTCATGCGGCAGCTCTAACTTATCCGCAAGCATCTCGGTAAATCCGTGGATCTTGCCACCTCCGCCGACAACAAACGTTGCGCTTACGGTCTTATCTCCGTTTAATTCCTTGATCTTATCTGCGACCTCCGTTGTGATCTTATCCACAACCGGCTTTGTCAGATCCCAGACCTCAGAAGACGGGATCTTATGTACGATACTCATAATATCCTTGAATTCCACTTCATCTTCCGTGCCGGATGCAAGCTTGATATGTTCTGCCGTATTAAAATCAACGAGATAATGCTGTACGATCAGTTCCGTCAGCTCATCCCCTGCAAACGGGATCATGCCATAGGCAATGATACTTCCATCGCGTGTGATACAGATATCGCTGGTTCCCGCTCCGACATCCACCAAAGCAATGTTCAACATACGGAACGCCTCCGGGATCGCAACATTGATCGCTGCAATAGGCTCCAAGGTCAGATTGGCAACCTCAAGATCTGCCCTTCCGACTGCGGAATATAGTCCGTCTACCACATCCTCCGGCAGGAAGGTCACAATAATATCTTCGCTGATCTTCTCTGCCTTATGACCCTCAAGATTCGAAAAGACCTCTTCGTTTAAATAATACTTTACAACGGAATAACCAACACAGTAGAACTTATAACGGGTATCGTTTTTCTCCTTTAAGATCTCCTGTGCCTTCTCAATTCCAAGCAGATCGAGTGTATGGATATGTTCTGCATCCACCACTGTCTCCTCCGGGAACTCAAAATCCACGGTCGTTGTTACCGTCTTTAACACACGGCCAGCGGCTGCGATACATACATCATTGAGCGGCTGTTCTAACTGATGCTCTAACTCTGCCTTCACTTCCCGTATTACATTTCCAACTCTTCCAATATCATGGATCTGTCCATCTAACATGGCTCTTGTCTCATGCTCCCTGACACACTGTGCCACTACATAAAACTCCTTGCCATCCCTGTATCCGACGGTTCCGACTACATTTCGTGTACCAATATCCAGACCAAATACAAGCTTATCATTTGCATTCTTCACATCGTCCATCTGCGTGTTCTCCCTTACCTTCTAATACTCTTCGTACCTGGGCAATCGTCTCTTCTGTCGTGCCGCTGTTATCTATTTCCACCGCACAATGCCTGCGGTATTCTTCCTCACTTAACTGACTGGCAAAAATCCGGTCTATCTTCTCATCGCTATACCCTCTGTTTGCCATCAGACGCTTTCTGCGAACTTCCCTCGAAGTATAAATATACCACAATTCGTCGCAAATTTCATCATAATGTTCTTCAATTAAAAGTGCTGCCTCTAAAATCAGAAAATCCAGTTCTCCCCGCTGCTTTTCCATGCGGTACTGTTCTAAGACATACTGCTTGACAGCCGGATGCACCAGACCGTTGACCCGGTCTCTTTTTGATGGATCCGCAAAAAGCACGGCTGCCATTGCAGGGCGGTCAATATGTCCATCCGCAAAAAAGACCGCATCCCCTGCAAAGATCTCCCTAAGCTTCTCATAACAGACACCACCCGGTTCCATTAATTCCTCTGCAATCCGGTCAGCTAACATCGTCCGTACATTATAATTTTCTTCCAGATAGGAGAGGATCGCCGTCTTGCCGGCTCCCACTCCCCCTGTGATACCTATAAATTTCATATCCTGACTACCTGTCGTTTTATATTCTGCTTTGTACACTACTTAGCTTCGTACCAGTTTGTACCGCTATGCATATCAACCTCTAAGGTAACTGCAAGATCTGCAGCATGCTTCATCTCTTCTTCTAAGATTGCAGAAACCTGTTCTAATTCATCCTTCGCTGTCTCGATCAGAAGTTCATCGTGCACCTGTAAGATCAGGCGGGATTTTAACTGCTCCTTCTCTAAACGGTCATGGACACGGATCATGGCAATCTTAATAATATCTGCCGCAGTTCCCTGGATCGGAGAATTCATTGCGATCCGTTCTCCAAAGGAACGCTGCATAAAGTTACTCGAAGAAAGCTCCGGCACCGGACGTCTTCTGCCAAACATCGTGGTCACATAGCCATCCTTTTTCGCCTGCTCGACCAGCCCGTCTAAAAAGGTCTTGATCTTCGGATAAGTCTCAAAATAACGCTTGATATATTCCTCGGCTTCCTTTTTTGTGATACTCAGATCCTGACTGAGTCCAAAGGAGCTGATTCCGTAGACGATGCCGAAGTTTACCGCCTTGGCATTGCGTCGCTGCAATGGGGTAACCTGATCAAACGGGATATGGAATACCTGCGATGCAGTCGTCGCATGAATATCCTGTGCCTCCCGGTATGCCTGTATCAGCTTCTCATCCCCGGACATATGTGCCAGCACGCGCAGCTCGATCTGTGAATAGTCAGCGTCTAAGAACACACTGCCCTCTTTTGGTAAAAAGACCTTACGGATCAGACGTCCAAGCTCCATACGGATCGGAATGTTTTGCAGATTCGGCTCGGTACTGCTGATACGGCCGGTCGCAGTGATCGTCTGATTAAAGGTACTGTGGATTCTTCCATCTGCCGCGATATAGCCTGCAAGTCCGTCCGCATAGGTTGATTTTAACTTGGCAAGCTGCCTGTATTCTAAGATCTGTGCCACAAGCGGATACTGTGGTGCAAGCTTCTCTAAAACATCTGCCGCTGTCGAATATCCGGTCTTGGTCTTTTTCCCATTCGGCATCTGAAGCTTCTCGAATAAGATCACACCAAGCTGCTTTGGTGAATTGATATTAAAGACTTCACCTGCGCCTTCATAGATCTGCTGCTCTAATTCCGCGATCCTGCCGCCTAATTCTTCCCCGTAGGCCTTCAGTGCATCCGCATCTACCCGGATACCGGTGCGTTCCATATCAAACAGTGTGATCACAAGCGGCATTTCGATGTCTTCAAACAGATGATACATCCGTTCTTCTTCCATCTTCTTTTGCAGTTCCCCTTTCGCCTTGCCGCTCACATATGCCATATAGCAGACACATCTGCCAAATGCCTCCGGCTGTGCCTCACACGCCTGTTTCGGGCTAAGTTTTCCGAGCAGATCTGCCCTTGACGGGATCAGCTCGCCCAGATAATCCTTTGCAATATCCTCATACGTGTATTCGTTCTTCACCGGATTCAGCAGATATGCTGCAAGCTGGACATCAAAATAATGTGCCGGATTCTTATCCTGTAAAAACAAAAGCTGCCCCTTCAGATCAAAGGTAACTCCAAGCACGCCCTTTGCAAGCAGTGCTTCTAACTGTCCGGTCAGATACTCCCCTGTCAGAAATCCCTCTGCCGGAAGAAAGCACGTCTCTTCCTCCGATAGTGACAATGCAAGTCCAAGGAATTCTTCTGCTTCGTGGATCAGTTGAAAGCCAACAGCCGCAAGTCCTGCTGCTTTTTGGAAGAGTTCCTCTGCCTTTGCAAAATCCGTTACAACCAAAAAGTGCTCTGCTGCCTCGTTTTTCGGCTCATCTACGGAAAAACGCTTTAACAGATTCTTAAATTCCAGTTCCTTACACATCACATAAGCTTCCGGTGTATAAAGATCTCCCAGCCGTGCATCGGAAATATCATACGCAATCGGTGCATCAATGCAGATCGTAGCTAACTCCTTGCTCATCACTGCCATATCGTAATGTTCACGCAGATTCTCTTTTGCACGGTTCGGCTTGATCTCTTCTAGGTGCTCATGTGCATTCTCAATGCTTCCATATGCAACGATCAGATTCGTAGCGGTCTTTTCACCGATTCCCGGAACACCCGGAATATTATCCGCCGTATCGCCCATCAATGCCTTTACATCGATAAACTCGATCGGTGTAACCTGATACTTTTCCACGACATCCTTCGCATAATAGTCTTCGATCTCCGTTCCGGTACGCTTTGTCTTTGGAATCCGGATCTTGATATGATCCGTTGCAAGCTGTAACAGATCACGATCCCCGGATACCACCGAGACTTCCAGTCCCTTTGCCTCACTCTGTTTTGCGATCGTACCTAGCAGATCATCCGCTTCGTAGCCTTCCTTCTCTACGACTGTCACACCCATTGCCCGCAGCATATCCTTCATAAGCGGTACCTGCTCACGCAGTTCCTCCGCCATCGGCTTTCTCGTACCCTTGTACGCCTCATACATCTTGTGACGGAAGGTTGGTGCATGCACATCAAATGCAACCGTCAGATACTGTGGCTGTTCCTCATCTAAGATCTTAAATAAAATATTTAAAAATCCATATACCGCATTGGTATGCTGTCCCTTTGCATTCGTAAGATCCGGCAATCCGAAAAATGCCCGGTTTAATATACTGTGTCCATCTATCAGAACTAATTTTTCACTCATGATCTTCTATCTTTCTTATTTTCTAGTCTTCATCCATCATATCAAAGAACTTAGTATCGATCTCCGGATATGCACGCTTTAAGGAAATCGGCTTACCGGTTCCATCTAAGAAGCAGTGCTCACTTTTAGCGATCGTACGCAGTTCTCCGGTCTCTTTGTCCGTCATACGGTATAATACGGCTAACTTCACACTGTCATACTTCGAAATCTTCGTCTCGATCACTACGGTGTCACTGAAATGTACCATGCTCTTATATTCGCAGTGTACCGAAAGTACAGGGCTTATGATCTCTGCCGCTTCCATTGCCTTATAGCTGCATCCCATCTGCTCCATAAAGTCCATCCGCGCTTCTTCCATCCAGCGTATATAATTCGAATGATGCACGATTCCCATCTGATCTGTCTCATAATATTTGACATGATGCTCATATGGCTTTACCTTCAGATCCCATGCACCTTTATAAATATCAATCCTCGTTTCCTTCATAAAAACAACCCTGCCTTTCTCTTTGTCTGCAAACCTTCCAGACACAATCACATTATTTTCAAAACGACGCACGTCTGCTTTCTGAAATATGATTTCACACTTATTATCGCACAGGGAGGTAGATATTTCAACTGCTCTGTCAATCTGC
>CACZPJ010000027.1 GCA_902782995.1 uncultured Lachnospiraceae bacterium
CGCCCGAGCGGATGCATTGCATAATCTTCCACTCCGCGAGGTGCGCATCTTAGCTTTTTTGCAGTATAGGAATTCCAACGGAATTTCCTATACTGCAAAAGAGCTGCCCGTCACAAACGTGACGGACAGCTCTTTTCTGCTTACGGTTATGAATTACATCATTCCCATTCCAGGATTTCCTGCCGGCATTGCAGGTGCATCCTCTTTGATGTTTGCAACTACGGACTCTGTAGTAAGCAGTGTAGATGCTACGGATGTAGCGTTCTGCAGAGCACTTCTTGTTACCTTAACCGGATCAAGAATTCCTGCGTCTACCATGTTTACATACTCTTCGGTTGCAGCATTAAAGCCCATTCCCGGCTCAGACTCTCTTACTTTATTGATGATAACAGCACCCTCTAATCCTGCATTTGCAGAAATGTAATATAATGGTGCCTCTAATGCCTTTAAGATAACCTTTGCACCTGTCTTCTCATCACCCTCTAAGGTATCAGCAAGCTTTGCAACTTCCTTTGAAGCATGGATGTAAGCAGATCCACCACCTGCGATGATTCCTTCTTCTACTGCTGCTCTTGTTGCATTTAATGCATCTTCCATACGAAGCTTTGCTTCTTTCATCTCTGTCTCTGTAGCAGCACCAACACGGATAACAGCTACACCACCTGCTAATTTTGCAAGTCTCTCCTGTAACTTCTCTTTATCGAACTCAGATGTTGTCTCTTCGATCTGGCTTCTGATCTGGCTGATTCTTGCCTGGATCTCTGCCTTATCACCTTCACCATCTACGATAACGGTATTCTCTTTCTTAACCTTAACAGATTTTGCACGTCCTAACTGATCCATGGTTGTATCTTTTAACTCAAGGCCTAACTCTTCGGAGATTACCTGACCACCGGTTAAGATTGCAATATCTTTTAACATTTCTTTTCTTCTGTCACCGTATCCAGGAGCCTTAACAGCTACAACATTGAAGGTACCACGTAATTTGTTTACGATTAAGGTTGTAAGTGCCTCACCCTCAATATCCTCTGCAATGATCAGAAGTCTTGCACCGGACTGTACTACCTGCTCTAATAATGGAAGGATCTCCTGAATGTTGCTGATCTTCTTATCGGTAATTAAGATGTATGGATCATCTAAAACTGCTTCCATCTTATCCATATCGGTGCACATATATGCGGATAAGTATCCACGGTCAAACTGCATACCTTCTACTAAGTCAAGCTCTGTCTGCATGGTCTTGCTTTCCTCGATTGTGATAACACCATCGTTGGAAACCTTTTCCATTGCATCTGCTACCATGTTACCAACTTCTTCATCACCGGCAGAAATGGATGCTACCTTTGCGATCTGATCCTTGCCGTTTACTTTTGCAGACATTGCAACGATTGCTTCTACTGCCTTATCGGTTGCTTTTTTCATACCACGTCTTAAGATGATCGGGTTTGCACCTGCCTCTAAGTTCTTCATACCTTCCTGAACCATTGCCTGTGCTAAAACAGTTGCGGTTGTTGTACCATCACCGGCAACATCATTTGTCTTGGTTGCAACTTCTTTTACAAGCTGTGCACCCATGTTCTCAAATGGATCTTCTAACTCGATCTCTTTTGCGATTGTTACACCATCGTTTGTGATAAGCGGAGCACCATAAGACTTATCGAGTACCACGTTTCTACCCTTTGGTCCGATCGTAACTCTTACTGTGTTTGCTAACTTATCTACACCAGCACCTAATGCTGCTCTTGCTTCTGATCCGTATTTTAATTCCTTTGCCATAAATCTCTACCTCTTTCCAGATTTTATTTTCATTGATCCCTGAAATATCTTTGGGACTTATCATGCTTCTGTTGATCTTTACCTGATCCGGTTTCTTCTATTCTACAACCGCTAAGATGTCATTCTGTTTTACGATGATATACTCTGTGCCGTCTAACTTCACTTCTGTTCCGGCATATTTGGAATAGATAACCTTCTGACCTTCTTTTACCTGCATGGTAACTTCTTTTCCATCAACGACTCCGCCAGGTCCCACTGCAATTACTTCTGCTTCCTGTGGCTTCTCCTGAGCAGCACTTGCAAGGATAATTCCTGATTTTGTTTTTTCCTCTGCCTCTAACTGTTTTAATACAACTCTGTCTGATAATGGTACTAATTTCATGAATAGTTCCTCCTTTTGCAGTCATTCTATTTTATGCTATTTCTTTGTTATTAGCACTCATTTTCTTCGAGTGCTAACCGATAGTCATATAATAGTTTCTTACGCTCTATTGTGCAAATTTACTTTTTCCTGTCATTTCAACTATATACTCTCGTTATCTCTGTTTTTCTCTCGTTTTCTCACTTTTTCTCATTTTGTGCTGTTTTTTACGTTTTAATACTTTTTTTATAATTAGATCAGACCATAGTGTTCTAACCCATGATAGATCCCATCTTCTTTTAGCGGACTGGTGACATATTCAGCGGTCTGCTTGGCTTCGTCTGTTCCATTTCCCATCGCAATTCCATGCGCCACATAAGAGAGCATATCAAGATCGTTGACACTGTCTCCAAAGGCATAGGTATCCTCCCGGTCAATATCTAACAGCCCGCATGCCTTTCGAATACCGGATGCCTTCGAAAAGCCCTTCGGCACAAACTCGATCGCATGCATTCCATGGATCAGGCAGTCAAAGTCATCTGCCAGAAGCTCTCTTGCCTTAAAATAAGAATCATCAATGGCTGCCGCAGAAAACTTGCTGACTTCCCACTGATTCTCATTCCCACTGATCCTTAGCAGATCATCTCCAAGCTCGCGCGCTAACTTCTCGGCATATGCATTACCTGCGAACTGCTCGGCATCCAGATACAGATGCTTACGTCCCTCTAAGATCACGATCATTTTGCAGTCCTTCATGACCTGTAATGCATTTGCAACTACTGTATTCTCTAATCTGTGATAATATAACTGTTTTCCATTATATTCGATATATGTGCCACAGCCGGCGATGATCCCGTCAAAGCCAAGCGACAGCAGATTTTCATCCCGGACAAAGCCTTTTGTTCTTCCGGTACAGATAAATGCCAGATGCCCATTCTCCTTTAACTTACTGATTGCTTCCCTGGTACAGTCCGGGATCCAGGACTTCTCATCCCAGAGCGTTCCGTCAATATCAAAAAAAACTGCCTTTTTCTTCATGTATAGAATCCTTTCTTTTCGTTGTGTTCTTATATTTTTCGAACCCGTCAGAGTTCATGATAGCATATATACATAAATTATAATTTCTCCATTCTTCAAACTTCCGAAATTATTATATCATATGCGTAACAGCTTTTGACAAAAATATGACCTGATATTGCACATTCCAATATCAGGCCATATAAGCTACCGCATATCTGCTTATTTATCATTTTTACAACTACAAGGTGTCATCTTATTCTCTTACTGGACAGACAGATAAGAATATCCCATCAGACTCTCGTCTACCTCACGTGCGACCTCACGTCCTTCACGGATCGCCCAGACAACGAGGGACTGTCCTCTGTGCATATCGCCGGCGGTAAAGACATTCTCGACATTCGTCTTATAGTGTCCTTCCGCAGTTGCTACGTTCGTTCTTGCAGTCATCTCTAAACCGAATGCCTTAGAGATATACTCTTCTGTTCCTAAGAATCCTGCTGCGATCAGTACCAGGTCTGCATCCATCTTCTCTTCTGATCCCGGGACCTCGACCATCTGCATGCGTCCGGTCTTCTCGTCCTTTTTACTCTCAAGCTTTACCACCTTAAGACCGCAGAGGTTTCCGTTTTTATCCTTTAAGAATTCCTTCACAGTTGTCTGATAGATACGTGGATCATGTCCAAATACCGCAATCGCCTCTTCCTGACCGTAATCCGTCTTGCAGACTCTCGGCCACTCCGGCCATGGATTGTTCTCGGCACGGGTATCCGGTGCCTTTGGCATCATCTCAAGCTGGGTAACAGAAGCTGCGCCATGACGGATGGATGTTCCGACACAGTCGTTTCCGGTATCTCCACCACCGATGATCACGACCTTTTTGCCCTTTGCAGAGATGTACTTGTTATCCTTTAAGTCAGAGTCTAACAGGCTCTTTGTCGTTGCTTTTAAGAAGTCTACCGCAAAATAGATTCCCTTGGCGTCTCTGCCCGGAGCCTTGATGTCTCTTGGATTCTTTGCACCACAGGCTAAGATAACACGGTCATATTCCTTTAACAGCTTCGCAGGCTTGATGTCCTTACCGACATTGGCATTCGTGATAAACTCCACGCCTTCTTCTTTCATAATGTTGATCTTACGGTCAATGACCCATTTTTCGAGCTTCATATTCGGAATACCATACATTAAAAGTCCACCGACACGGTCATCTCTCTCATATACGGTTACCGAATGACCACGCTTATTGAGCTGGTCTGCTGCTGCAAGTCCGGAAGGGCCGGAACCGATGACTGCCACCTTTTTACCGGTACGCACTCTTGGCGGCTTTGCTGCTGCATAGCCCTTCTCGTAGGCATTTTCAATGATACCATGCTCATTTGCCTTACAGGTTACCGGATCTTCCCAGTGTCCACAGGTACATGCTGCTTCGCAGAGTGCCGGACATACACGGGAAGTAAATTCCGGGAAGTTATTTGTCTTTTTCAGACGGTTATATGCCTGCTCCCAGTTGCCTGTATATACCAGATCGTTCCATTCCGGAACCAGATTGTGCAGTGGGCATCCGCTTGTCATACCCATAATATTCATACCGGCCTGGCAGAACGGCACGCCGCAGTTCATACAGCGTGCAGCCTGTTTCTGCTGTTTCTCCTGAGAAAGAGGGGTGTGGAACTCCTTGAAGTTCTTAATACGCTCCTTTGGTGCTACCGCAGCCGCATTCTCTCTGTCATACTCCATAAATCCTGTTGGTTTTCCCATTTTCGCGTCCCTCCTTAACCTCTTGTATTTGCGTAAAACGCTTCAATCTGTGCCTGTTCGGAAGAAAGACCTTTCTCTTCCATCTGAACGATCGCCATTAACATACGGTTGTAATCATATGGAACAATCTTCTTAAACTTCGGCAGATACTCACTGAAGTTGTCTAAGATTGCCTTACCTTTTTCGGAATTGGTCAGGGCAACATGCTCCTTGATCATCTCCTTTAATTCCATAACGTCATATTTGTTGGAAACTTCTTCGGAGAATACCATTTCCTTGTTCATTCTTGTATACAGATCATTATCTTCATCTAAGACATAAGCAATACCACCGCTCATACCTGCTGCAAAGTTCTTGCCGGTCTTACCAAGTACTACGACACGTCCACCGGTCATGTACTCACATCCATGGTCACCGACACCTTCTACGACAGCGGATGCACCGGAGTTACGCACACAGAAACGTTCTCCCGCTACACCGTTGATGAATGCCTTACCACTGGTCGCACCGTAGAGTGCTACGTTACCGATGATGATGTTCTCATCCTTTTTATACTTCACGCCTGCCGGCGGATATACCACAAGCTTTCCACCGGAAAGACCCTTTCCGAAGTAGTCATTGCTGTCTCCGACAAGCTCTAAGGTCAGTCCCTTTGGAATGAATGCACCAAAGCTCTGTCCACCGGCACCGTTACATTTTACAATGAAGGTATCCTCATCTAATGTATCATCGTATTTCTTCGTGATCTCAGAACCAAAGATCGTACCAAAGGAACGGTCGGTATTGGTCACTTCTACATCAATACTTCTCTTCTGCTTTTTCTCTAATGCAGTGGAAAGCTGTTTCAATAAAACAGTTTCATCCTTGGTCTTTTCTAACTCGAAGTCATATACATGCTTCGGATCGAAGGTTACCTTCTCCTTTGGACCTGCAAACGGGTTATTTAAGATCTTAGAAAGATCGATCTCCTGCTCACGCTCCGAGAGGTCTTTTCTCATGCAAAGCAGATCACTGCGTCCTACCATCTCATCGATCGTTCTGCATCCAAGCTTCGCCATGTATTCCCGAAGCTCTTCTGCGATAAAGCGCATGAAGTTCTCTACATATTCCGGCTTGCCTGCAAATCTCTTACGAAGCTCCGGATTCTGGGTAGCGATTCCTGCCGGACAGGTATCTAAGTTACATACACGCATCATCACACAGCCTAAGGTCACAAGCGGAGCGGTTGCAAAACCGAATTCCTCTGCTCCTAACAGTGCAGCGACTGCTACGTCACGTCCACTCATTAACTTACCATCTGTCTCGATTCTTACCTTATTACGAAGTCCATTCATGATCAGTGTCTGATGTGTCTCTGCAAGACCAAGCTCCCAAGGAAGTCCGGCATTGTGGATCGAACTGCTTGGTGCTGCACCGGTTCCTCCGTCATAACCGGAGATCAGTACAACCTGTGCACCTGCTTTGGCAACACCTGCTGCGACTGTACCGACACCTGCCTCAGATACCAGCTTAACCGTAATTCTTGCTGCACGGTTAGAGTTCTTCAGGTCGAAGATCAACTGCTCTAAGTCCTCGATCGAATAAATATCGTGATGTGGTGGTGGAGAGATCAACGCAACACCCGGTGTGGATAATCTCGTCTTTGCGATCCACGGATATACCTTCTTGCCCGGAAGATGTCCACCTTCACCCGGCTTTGCACCCTGTGCCATCTTGATCTGGATCTCGTCTGCGCTGACAAGGTAACGGCTGGTAACTCCGAATCGTCCGGAAGCAACCTGCTTAATTGCGGAACAGCGGTTTACCGGGCTGTTCTTACTTGCGATACGCTCCGGATCTTCTCCACCTTCACCGGAGTTTGACTTACCATGCAGACGGTTCATTGCGATCGCAAGTGTCTCATGTGCTTCCTGTGAAATCGAGCCATAGGACATTGCACCTGTTTTAAATCTGGTTACGATGGAATCTACGCTCTCTACTTCCTCGATCGGAACACCTTTCTTCGGATAGTTGAAGTCCATCAGTCCACGGATATTTGCGTTTTTCTCTTCTGCATTGACCAGTTCGGTATACTGCTTAAAGAGCTTGTAATCTCCGCGTCTGGTAGCTTCCTGAAGCAGATGGATCGTTGCAGGATTATACAGATGTGCATCTGCACCGCTTCTCATCTTATGACGTCCTCGGCTGTCTAAGGTTAAGTCTGTCTCAAGTCCTAACGGGTCGTATGCGATCGAATGCAGTTCATTGACATCCTCTGCGATATCCTCTAAAGTGATTCCTCCGATACGGCTAACCGTATTGGTAAAATACTTGTCAATGACAGCGGAATCAATACCGATCGCTTCAAAGATCTTAGATCCCTGATAAGACTGGATCGTGGAAATACCCATCTTCGATGCGATCTTTACAATACCGTTGATGATTGCCTTATTGTAATCATCAATCGCTGCATAGTAATCCTTGTCTAACATATGCTCATCAACGAGCTGTTTTACCGTATCCTGTGCCAGATATGGGTTGATCGCACATGCACCATAACCAAGCAGTGTTGCGAAGTGATGAACCTCTCTTGGCTCACCGGATTCAAGGATCATGGCAACGGCTGTTCTCTTTTTCGTCTTAACAAGATGCTGCTGTAAACCGGATACTGCAAGCAGGGAAGGAATTGCCACATGATTCTCATCCACACCACGGTCGGAAAGGATCAGGATGTTCGCACCATCACGGTAAGCACGGTCTGCTTCTACAAACAGATGATCGAGTGCTTTTTCTAAGCTTGTGTTCTTATAATAAATGATCGGAAGGACAACGACCTTAAAGCCCTCTACCTTCATATTCTTAATCTTCATCAGGTCGGTATTGGTAAGGATCGGATTATTGACCTTTAATACCTGACAGTTCTTTGCGTTCTCCTCTAAGAGGTTACCGTCTTCTCCGATATATACGGTTGTGGATGTAACGACCTTCTCACGGATCGAATCGATTGGCGGGTTCGTTACCTGTGCAAATAACTGCTTAAAGTAGTTGAATAACGGCTGATGGTCACCGGCTAATGCAGCAAGCGGAGTATCGATACCCATTGCAGCGGTTCCCTCACCACCATTTTTTGCCATTGTCAGGATACATTCACGCATTGACTCATAGGTATAGCCAAATGCCTTCTGCATTCTCTGACGTTCTTCCTTTGTGTATTCCGGTACACGCTGGTTTGGGATCTTTAAGTCGTGAAGTTCGATCAGGTTACGGTCTAACCATTCACCATATGGCTGTCTGCCTGCGTATTTCTCCTTTAACTCATCATCGTCGATCACGCGGCCCTGCTTGGTATCTACCAAAAGCATCTTGCCCGGTCTTAAACGTTCCTTCACCACGATCTTTGTCGGATCGATGTCTAAGACACCAACCTCAGAAGAAAGGATCAGATAATCATCATCGGTAATATAGTAACGGGATGGACGAAGTCCGTTACGGTCAAGCACTGCTCCCATGATATCACCATCGGAAAACAGGATCGATGCAGGTCCGTCCCACGGCTCCATCATTGTTGCATAATACTGATAAAAGTCTTTCTTCTTCTGGGACATGGTGTTGTTGTTTGCCCATGGCTCCGGAATCATGATCATAACAGCAAGCGGAAGCTCCATACCGCTCATTACAAGGAACTCTAAAGTGTTATCTAACATTGCAGAGTCAGAACCTTCTGTATTGACAACCGGAAGAACCTTCTGTAATTCACCCTTTAAGTGCTCGGATTCCATCGTCTCTTCACGGGCAAGCATCTTATCGGCATTACCCTTGATCGTATTGATCTCACCGTTATGTACGATAAAACGGTTTGGATGTGCTCTCTCCCAGCTTGGATTCGTGTTCGTAGAGAAACGGGAGTGAACGGTTGCAATCGCTGACTCATAATCCGGATCCTGAAGATCTGCGAAAAACAGACGAAGCTGTTCTACTAAAAACATTCCCTTATATACAATCGTTCTGCTTGATAAGGAAACGACATAGGTATCATCGTTGGACTGTTCAAATACACGTCTTGCCACATACAGCTTGCGGTCGAAGTCTAATCCCTTCTCCACATCTGCCGGACGCTTCACGAAGCCCTGCATGATATATGGCATACAGTCGACTGCTTTCTGTCCAAGCTTGGTCGGATCGATCGGTACTTCTCTCCAGCCAAGGAACTCCATTCCTTCCTTTTTAATGATGACTTCGAACATCTTCTTTGCCTGATTCCGTTTTAACTCATCCTGTGGGAAGAAGAACATTCCGATTCCGTAATCTCTTTCTCCGCCAAGTGTAATTCCGAGCGGTTTTACTGCTTTTGAGAAGAACTTGTGTGAGATCTGTAATAAGATACCAACACCGTCACCGGTCTTTCCTTCTGCGTCCTTACCTGCTCTATGTTTTAAGTTTTCTACAATCTTTAAGGCGTTTGCAACTGTATCATGTGTCTTGATACCCTTGATATTGACTACTGCACCAATACCACAGTTATCATGTTCAAAGGATGGATCGTACATTCCCTGTGCAACTGCATTGCTTTCGTTCAACTGCTTTTCCATTGTATCTTCCTTTCTGTCATCTTAGATTCCCGTCAGTCTGCGCGCCCCTGACAGGCTGCTTTTTTATGTTCTTAGCATACTCCCGGCATTTTTGAAAGTAAATAACCCTTAAATACCATTTTCTCATTTAATTGTCTGATAATTAGACTTTATATAATGTATATCCGGTTTTGTATATACAGTTCATTTTATTTTCAAAAAAAGAGACATTTCAGAAACATTTCATTTGCTCCTTTTCTCAAAAAGCAAATTTATTTTTTCCAAAAGTCTCTTTTCCATGCGAGTGGTTGTTAATTGTATATACAATTCAATTACTTCTTTTGTTCTTCTGTTTTACTTCTTTTTAATTATATTCCCTACTTATTTGGTATGCTTCGACCGCAGTAAGAAGAGGAAGCAGATGATTCCAAAAAGTAATACAAGGATCGTTTCGATCCAGAAATTCATCCAGGAACCTCCTGCTGACAGGAATCCGGTCTCTGTCCGTATAATTCCGATGATATTTCCTGCTGCATGTACCATGATCGATGCAGACAGTCCGAATGTCTCATTCACATAAGCCAGTAAAAGTCCGATCAGTCCTGCATAGACAAACTGGACGACATTCATATGCATCGCACCAAACAGCACGGCCGATAAGAGAACAGCCGGTACGATTCCAAGCCATTCCCGCAGTCTCTGATATACCACACCGCGATATAGAAGCTCTTCGATCACCGGAGTAAAGATTCCGGTTGCAAGGATCTCCCAGAATATCGTATTCCCATACAACGCAGCGGATACTTCCTGATAAGTGCCGGATGCTTTCATCAGCGGTGTAAGTGCGATCAGGTTATTCAATACGAACGCTGCCGCTGCACCCATGCCTGCCAGAAACAGATACCGTATGTAGTGACGTTCCCCGTTCTCTCTTTTCTCCGGTCTTACATAAAAGGACCATACCACAGGAAAGGCAATTACCGTCGTAATGATATGAAAGATCAGATAATTCTCATCCGTCTGCTTCCATACCAGATTCAGCAGAAACATCACGATATTGGTAACCACAACATACAATGCGACCGGATAGATCGCACCCCAGAGCCACATTCCATTAGATCTCGTGTTCAATGTATTCTCTCACTTCCTTCATTGTATGACAGACCACGGCCGCTCCGTGGGAAAGCAGTTCCTCTTCACTGCCAAATCCATAGCTGACTCCGATACATTCCATACCAGCCTGCTTCGCTCCATCCGCATCGAATCTGGTATCTCCGATCAGGACTGCCTGCGTATGGTCTTCGATTGCCATTCTTCGCATCGCTTCCTCTAATACCTGTATCTTGCTGTCCCTGCTGCCATCCATCGTTGCTCCCACGACCTCATCAAACAGGGAATCGATCCCAAAGTGTTTTAAGATCCTCATACAGGAGCTTTCCGGCTTCGAAGATGCCATCGCGATCCGATAACCATCCTGCTTTAACCGCTCCAGCTCTTCTCTTACGCCCGGATACAGCTCACATTCATAAATCCCGGTCACATGATAACGCTCCCGGTACTTTGCCACTGCTTCTCTCGCCTTTTTTTCATCAAAAGCATAATACCTGCAAAAGGAATCAAACAGTGGCGGTCCGATAAAGCGGCGCAGTCTGTCCATATCATTTTCTTCTATGCCAAATGCATCCAATGCATACTGTACGCATTTGGTGATTCCCGGCTCTGAATTGATCAGTGTTCCATCCAGATCAAAGAAAATTGTTTTCATCTGTCTTCCTCTCTTTTCCTTACTGCTTCACGCAGTTCTCCCAGATAGGAAAGTGATCCAAAGGCAACGATCACTCCATCCTCCGGTGTATGCTCAAATGCATCCCGAACCGCATCCGGTAACTGCATCTCGTTTTTCACATGGTCGTGATACTTCCCTGCTTCTGCCGCCAAGTCTGCCCCATCCATCGCACGCGGATTGTGTGGCGTAACGGTATAGACACGCTCCGCCAGCGGAAGCAGCAGTTTTAACATCTTCTCATGTTCCTTATCCGCCAGTACACCAATGATAAACGTAAACTGTTTACCCGGAAAGCAGTGTACCAGTGTCTGATACAGACGCTTCGCAGCGTCCTCATTGTGGGCACCATCAATGATCATGCGCGGATGATCTGCGATCGTCTCAAATCTTCCGCTCCAGCGCGCTTTTTCCATACCGGCTCTTACCGCTTCTTCTGTCACCGGATATCCATCCTCACAAAGCCTGTCCACTACCTCTAATGCAAGGGATGCATTCATAAGCTGAAAGCTTCCGGTCAGATGCAGATGTATCCTGCCCCATACCGGATGTGTAAACTGCATGCCATCCGCATCATAGGAAACATCCGACAGCTTTGTGGCATCAGCCACGGTATAGGCACAGTGTAAGGTATCTGCACGCGCTGCAATGACTGCCGCAGCCGCAGCCTCCTGCACGGTGGAAACCGCCGGACAGCCTTCCTTTAAAATTCCTGCCTTAACACCAGCAATCTCAGATATGGTATTTCCTAAAAATGCCATATGATCCATGCTGATCGTCGTAAGCACACTGCAGACCGGCTTTTTGATCAGATTCGTCGCATCGGTTGCGCCACCCATTCCGGTCTCAAGTATCACAAGATCACACTGCATATCCGTGAAAAATACAAATGCGATCGCAGTTTCTACCTCGAATACTGTAGGATGCGAAAGCCCATCTGCAAGCATTGCTTCACACGCATCCTTTACACAAGAAGCTGCCTTTGCATACGCATTCCTTTCGATCGGCATTCCATTGACCTGAAAAACCTCCCGGTAGGAAAATACAGCCGGTGAGCTGTACCTTCCCACCCGGTACCCCGCCTGCTCATAGATGGATGCAAGCATCGTACAGGTAGATCCCTTCCCGTTTGTTCCGGCAACATGGATCACCGGTAACGTATCCTGCACATCATCTAAGCGGTGCATCAGTTCCCGGATGCTGTCAAGTCCGAGCAGGCTGCCATATTGTTTTGTTGATTCGACCCATTCTCTGGCATTCTTATAATCCAATTACTTTTTTACTCCTTTGGTATCTCTGTTTCCGATATGAAGACGGTTCAATACGATCTCTTTGTCCTTCACCGTCACACTCACTTCACTGCCTTCCGTCAGATGATGGATGGCGATCAGTTCATCCTGTAAGCCAAGCTTCATGCCCCTTACACCGACTGCACCTTTCTTCTTCTCCGGAACACTGCATGCGTCGATCCGTAAGAACATATCCTTCTTCGACTGCATAACAACGGAATTGCCCTCTGCTACCGGGCAGATTGCAACGACCTCGTCCTCTTCGGATAGCTTGGTTGCTGCCGTGGTACGCTTTGCGACATCAAATTCACTGCCGCTTACTAACTTGATCATCGCCTGCTTCGTGCCGAATAAGAGCTTCTGGCTTAAGATACTCTGTAGGCTGGTCAGATAGATCAGATTCTCTTTGGAGCTGTCATAATTACTGATATTATCGATCGGAAGCCCCTTATCCCGGAACTTTCCGTATGGAATATCTAATACCTTGACTAAATGCATCTGACCGGTATTTGTAAAAATACAGATCTTATCGGTATTACGGCACGTTAAGGTATAGCGGTTCTCGTTATCTGCCGCCTCTTTGTTCCTTTCATACGTTGCAACATCCACAGTCTTGGCATAGCCAAAACGATCCATGAGGAAAACAACATCTGTTTCTTCGATCTTCTTTTCTTCGTATACTGCCGCTTCCACATTATCGATAACCGTCTTACGAGGTGCACCATATTCCTTCTTAAAAGCATCCAATTCACGGATGATCACCTTCGCCATTGCAACACGGTTGCTTAAAATATCTTCATAGGTTGCAATATTTTTCAGGGTATTCTCATGTTCTGCCATCAGTGCTTCGATCTCTAAACCGATCAGCTTATAGAGGCGCATCTCTAAGATCGCAGTTGCCTGACGCTCGGTAAAGTCCAGCTTCGCTGCCTGTTTTTGGGAAACTTCGGACTTAAAACGGATTCCATCGGTTGTACCATGGATCAGGCATGCCTTGGCCTCCTTGATATTCTTACTGCCACGCAGGATCTCGATGATCAGATCGATCACATCACAGGCACGGATCAGACCTTCCTGTACTTCCTTTTTATCTAATTCCTTCGCAAGCAGTGTCTTATACTTTCTCGTTGCAAGCTCATACTGGAAGTCTACGTGGTGACGGATGATCGGAATAATTCCAAGCGTCTCCGGTCTACCGTTTGCAACTGCAAGCATATTTACACCGAAGGTATCTTCTAACTTTGTCTTTTTATATAAAAGATTGCAGAGATTCTTCGCATCTGCACCCTTTTTCAGTTCGATGACGATCCGGATTCCTTCCTTGGAGGACTGGTTGGAAATATCCACAATGTCATTCGTCTTTTTCGTTTCAACAAGCGAATAGACATCGTTTAAGAACTTTCCGATATTCGCACCGATCATGGTATATGGGATCTCTGTGATAACGATCCGTTCCTTGCCGCCCTTCATCGGCTCTATATCTACCTTGCCGCGGATCTTGATCTTACCCATTCCTGTCTCATAGATGGAAAGCAGATCATCCTGATTGACCACGATACCACCGGTCGGAAAATCCGGTCCCTTGATATACTGCATCATCTCTTCCGTCGTGATGTCCGGATTCTTCATGTATGCCTTGACCCCATCGATCACTTCCGTAAAATTGTGTGGTGGGATACTCGTAGCCATACCTACCGCGATTCCCTCTGCACCATTGATCAGAAGATTCGGCACCTTGACCGGAAGTACCTCCGGCTCTTTTTCCGTCTCATCAAAGTTCGGTACGAAATCGACCACATCCTTGTCAAGATCTGCTAAGTACGCTTCCTGTGTGATCTTCTGTAAACGTGCCTCGGTATATCGCATGGCAGCCGCGCCATCACCCTCGATAGAGCCAAAGTTACCATGTCCGTCAACCAGCGGCATGCCCTTTTTGAACTCCTGCGCCATCACAACAAGTGCTTCATAGATCGAGCTGTCTCCATGCGGATGATACTTACCCATCGTATCACCGACGATACGCGCGCACTTACGGTATGGCTTATCATAACGGATGCCAAGCTCATGCATATCATATAAGGTTCTTCTCTGAACCGGTTTTAAACCATCACGGACATCCGGCAGTGCTCTTGCAATGATTACGCTCATCGCATAATCAATGTAAGACTTCTGCATTACCTCCGAATATTCCGTCTGAATAATCCGTTCCTTCGTTTCCATTTCTATTCCTACGCAACACACGCTCTAACCACATGTGCTGTATTCCTTTCTTCCAATTCTTCCGATCAGATATCTAACTCTGCATCCCTTGCATTCTCGTAGATAAACGAACGGCGTGGTGGGACATCGGTTCCCATTAACATTGCCGTAACATCCGATGCCATTCTTGCATCCTCGATCTCTACCCGCTTTAAGATCCTCGTCTTCGGATCAAGTGTCGTCTCCCAGAGCTGGGCTGCATCCATCTCTCCAAGACCCTTGTAACGCTGTAACGTAAATGCGCCCTTATGCGTCTTACGATATTTTTCTAAGGCTGCATCATCATAGAGATACTCTTCCTCTCCCTTTGCCGGCATTGCCTTATACAGTGGCGGCATCGCAATATAGACATGGCCTTCAAAGATCAGCTCCGGCATAAACCGGTAAAACAGCGTTAAAAGTAACGTAGAGATATGCGCTCCATCCACGTCGGCATCTGCCATAATAATGATCTTATCATAACGAAGCTTCGTGATGTCAAAATCATTGCCATAGCCTTCGGAAAATCCACAGCCGAATGCGTTGATCATCGTCTTGATCTCTGCATTTGCAAGCACCTTATCAATACTTGCCTTTTCTACATTTAAGATCTTACCACGTATCGGAAGGATCGCCTGATAATTCCGGTCTCTTGCCGTCTTTGCAGAACCACCCGCAGAATCTCCCTCGACGATAAAGATCTCACAGATCGAGGCATCCCGGCTCTCACAGTTTGCAAGCTTTCCATTCGAATCAAAGGAAAACTTCTGCTTGGTCAACAGATTCGTCTTTGCCTTTTCTTCTGTTTTACGGATCTTTGCTGCCTTCTCTGCACAACCGATCACTGCCTTTAAGGTATCGAGATTCCGGTCAAAAAAGAGCTGGATCTCATCATTTGTCACCTTTCCGGTTACACGGGCTGCATCCTGATTATCCAGCTTTGTCTTGGTCTGTCCCTCGAATCTCGGATCCGGATGCTTGATCGATACAACCGCTGTCATACCATTACGGATGTCCGTACCCGTAAAGTTCGCGTCCTTTTCCTTTAAGATCCCAAGCTCTCTTGCATAAGAATTGATCACGGTTGTGAAGGTCGTCTTAAATCCGGTTAAGTGTGTTCCACCCTCCGCATTATAGATATTATTACAAAAGCCTAAGACATTCTCATGGAACTCCGTTGTATACTGAAAGGCTGCTTCGACTGAGATTCCTTCACTTTCTCCCTGAAAATAGATCACATCCGTTACATTCTCTAAGTTCTTGTTCAGATCCTTCACATAACCGATGATTCCTTCCGGCTCATGGTATTCGATATGCTCAGTTTCTCCGTCACGCTTGTCCTCATAGATGATTGTAAGCTTCGGATTCAGATACGCGGTCTCATGCAGGCGGCTTTTTACCTCATCCTCCTTAAAACGTGTCTTTTCAAAGATCTCCGGGTCCGGTAAAAAGTTGATCTTCGTTCCGGTCTGCTTTGTCTTTCCGATCGTAGGAAGCAGTCCATTCTCTAATGCGACCACCGGAACTCCCCGCTCATAACGGTCATGGTGGATATAGCCCTCTCTGCTGATCTGGATATCCATATATGTCGAAAGTGCATTTACAACCGATGAACCTACACCATGCAGACCTCCACTTGTCTTATATACCGAATCATCGAACTTTCCTCCTGCATGCAGGGTAGAAAATACAACTCTGGCTGCTGAAACGCCCTTCTGGTGCATTCCAACCGGTATACCTCTTCCGTTATCCTGTACCGTACAGGAGCCATCCGCTTCTAATGTGACACGGATTGTATCACATGCACCTGCCAAATGCTCATCTACTGCATTATCCACGATCTCATAGATCAGATGATTCAATCCTTTTCTCGACACACTTCCGATATACATTCCCGGTCTTTTCCGGACTGCTTCGAGTCCCTCTAACACCGATATGCTGCTTGCGTCATATACGATTTCCTTTGCCATTTCTTTCCTCACTTCACAATTCTATTCCGTTTTTTCAGTCATCTCGTAATTCTGATACTTCATATGTGCAAGTACCATCATCGCGATCTTAAATGTCATTGCATCTTCAAACAGGCGGATGTCTAACCCGATGATCTTCTGCAGACGCTCTAAGCGGTACACCAGCGTATTCCGGTGGATATAGAGCTGTCTTGCCGTCTCTGATATATTCAGGTTATTCTCAAAGAACCGCTGGATCGTTACCAGTGTCTCCTCGTCTAAATCAAACTTGCGGTCTCCAAAGATCTCCTTGATAAACATCTCGCACAGACTCATCGGGAGCTGATAGATCAGTCGCCCGATACCAAGTCTGCTATAGGAGATCGTATCATCCTCAACGTAGAATATATGACCGACTTCTAACGCCATCTTCGCTTCCTGATAGGATCTTGCGATCTCCGGCAGCTTCTCTACGATATTACCGTAACCGACACGTACACGTACCATTGCCTCGGTATGCAGGTTGTCCACGATCGTTCTTGCAAGCATTGCTGCATCTTCTTCACTCTCTATATCTTCTGCATCCTTGATCAGAATAATGCTCTGTTCGTCCAGTTCAGTCACAAAATCCTTATTGCGGTCTGAAAACAGATTCTTCACCGTCTCTAACAAGACGGTATCCTTACGTCCGTCTACTTCGATCACATAGACCTGACGCTTTGCCTGTTCAATATGTAACTTTT
This sequence comes from uncultured Lachnospiraceae bacterium, assembly GCA_902782995.1. Lineage (GTDB taxonomy): Bacteria > Bacillota > Clostridia > Lachnospirales > Lachnospiraceae > Roseburia_C. The sequence goes on from CACZPJ010000027.1 coordinate 17,462, forward strand.
TCGCCTTATTATACATATCCACGACTAACATATTGCCGAGCAGAATATTCTGCATCAGATTATTCTTATCCGACAGTTCCCGGTTCGCCAATACCAGATTCCGGATCTGACAGACACTCAGCCGTCCTACCATATAGGCTTCATCGGTAGATGCCCGCGCCAAAAGGACATAATCGGTCTCATTCTCAATGATCACCTTGAAAAAATGGTATCCGCCTAACATCTGGCTCTCTGCCATGGAATGCACAAAATCAATGACTAATGCAGTCTGGTCAGCCTCCGGCTCTATCGTAGATGCGATCATCTTGCCCTTGTCATCATATAAGATCAGTCCGGTCTTGGATATTTCTGTGATCTCATCAAGGGTTACCTGTATTTTGTGATTTGAAAGCATATCATCACTCCCTGCTATCTTATACATTAAAAACCCGGGTGCAACACACCCGGGTTATCAGCACTTATAAAATTATTTTACCGAACTAGTTGGTAATTGTCAATTCAGTTTCTTTGTCGAATACGTGAATCTTCTCTGGATCTAATGCTAATACGATATGATCGCCTAAACGAGCCGGTGTTCTGGAATCAACCTTAGCAGCCATCTTAGCATCACCGATTGTGAAGTATAATAATACTTCAGAACCAAGTAACTCATATCCTGTTACATCAGCATCAACCTTGCTCTCCTTGAATGTCTCAACAGAGATCTGGGAATCGGAGATGTCGTCTGGTCTGATACCCATAACAACAGTCTTTCCATTGTATCCGCCATCGATTAACTTCTTAGCCTTTGCAGGTGGTAATACAACTTCGAACTTATCGAACTTCAATGTAACCTTCTCGCCTTCGATAACAACCTTAGCATCGATGAAGTTCATCTGAGGAGATCCGATGAATCCAGCAACGAATAAGTTATCCGGCTCATTGTATAACTTGATTGGGGAATCAACCTGCATGATAACACCATCTTTTAATACAACGATTCTGGTTCCTAATGTCATAGCCTCTGTCTGGTCATGTGTTACATA
>CACZPJ010000028.1 GCA_902782995.1 uncultured Lachnospiraceae bacterium
AATAAGGAATAGTATGGAGGATATTAATATGGATCATAAAATGTTTTGTTTTCAGTGTGAACAGACCGCCGGATGCAGCGGATGTACCGGGAGTGCAGGTGTGTGCGGAAAGAGTGCAAAGACCGCAGAGTTACAGGATGAGCTGACGGGGGCACTGATCGGACTTGCGAAGGCATGCGGGAATAATCCGCGTACCGAGGATACCACAAGAATCCTGATCGAAGGACTTTTTACAACGATTACGAATGTGAATTTTAACGATGATGTGCTGTGTGAAATGATAAACCGGGTTCACGAAGAGAAGAACCGCGTAGTGCCAAACTGCGGCAGTTGTGCGGCAAGATGCGGCAATACCGATGATTATGATATGAAGGAACTGTGGAATGCAGATGAGGATATCCGTTCGCTGAAGTCGCTGATCCTTTTTGGGGTACGTGGCATGGCAGCTTATGCATATCATGCACTGGTACTTGGCTATGAGGATGAGAAGGTGAATGATTTCTTTTATAAGGCACTTTCTTTTATCAGCTATGATGTGGAAATGGAGGATCTGCTTCCGGTTGTATTAGAAGTAGGAGAGGTCAATCTGGCGTGCATGGCTCTGTTAGATCAGGCAAATACGACTGCTTATGGAACACCGCAGCCGACCAAGGTACCGCTTACGATCGAAAAGGGACCATTCATTATTATTACCGGACATGATCTGAAGGACTTACAGTTACTCTTAGAGCAGACGAAGGATAAAGGCATCAATATCTATACCCATGGTGAGATGCTTCCGGCACATGCATATCCGGAACTGAAAAAGTATCCACACTTAAAGGGCAACTTCGGAACAGCATGGCAGAACCAGCAGAAGGAATTCGACAATGTTCCGGGTGCAATTCTTTATACGACAAACTGTCTGATGCCGGTAAAGTCAAGCTATGCAGACCGCGTCTTTACCACGGAAGTCGTTTCCTATCCGCAGATGATCCATATCGGAGAGGATAAGGACTTTACACCGGTGATCGAGAAGGCATTAGAGCTTGGCGGATATGACAGCATGCAGCACAGAACCGGAATCAACGGAGGAAGTGAAGTGATGACCGGATTTGCACATGGCACTGTGCTTGGTGTAGCCGATCAGGTGATCGATGCCGTTAAGGCAGGACAGATCCGTCACTTCTTTTTGGTAGGAGGCTGTGATGGTGCAAGAGTGGGAAGAAATTATTATACCGAATTCGTAAAGCAGACACCGGCAGATACGGTAGTGCTGACGCTTGCCTGTGGAAAATACCGTTTTAATGATATGGAGCTGGGTGAGATCGGTGGTCTGCCACGGCTGATGGATATGGGACAGTGTAACGATGCCTACAGTGCGATCATGGTTGCGGTGGCACTTGCAGAAGCATTTGAATGCGGAGTCAACGAGCTGCCGCTTTCCATGGTACTTTCCTGGTATGAGCAGAAGGCGGTCTGTATCCTGCTGACTCTGCTACATCTGGGGATCAAAAACATCTATCTTGGACCGACACTTCCGGCATTTTTATCGGAAAATGTATTGAATTATCTGGTAGAGCATTACAATATCTCGCCAATCAGTACTCCGGAAGAAGATATGAAGAGAATGCTTGAAAAGTAAGAAAAACAAGGTGTTGCCATCTGTTCATCGGAATGGACAGATGGCATTTTTATAGGTGGAAATAACTGACAAAGACGGGAGTTCACAAAAAATTCACAGAAAATTAGCACTCATCTATTGACAGTGCTAACAAGTGGTGCTATAACATAATCACAAGGAAGAACAAAGGTAATAAAAAATACCGGAGTTCGGAATATTAACATAGATGTCTTAGAAAAAAGGAGGAATGACTTATGTTAGTACCTAGTATTTTTTCAAACAATTTTGTAGATGACTTATTCGATGATGTGTTCCCATTTGGTGGAATGAATTACAGATTCCCGAAGGCTGACAGCGCAGTTATGAACACAGATGTAAAAGAGTATGACGATAGATATCAGCTTGACCTTGAACTTCCGGGAATGAAGAAAGAGGACATTCAGGCAGAACTGAAGGATGGTTACCTGATCATCAATGCAAAGCATGAGGATAAGCAGGATGAGAAGGACGACAAAGGTAAATTTATCCGTAAGGAACGTTATTATGGATCTTACCAGCGTAGCTTCTATGTCGGTGATGCGGTTCAGCAGGAAGACATCAAAGCATCCTTTGAGAATGGTGTCCTGACTCTTGAAGTTCCAAAGAAGGCAGAGGAACCGGAAAAGGTAGAAGAGAAACATTATATTTCCATCGAGGGATAAAAAGATCGCCCATTGGGCGCATGAAAATTGGGTGCGGCAGTTTTGCCGCACCCAATTTTTTTATGCAATAGGAGATGCATCCGCCCGGGCACGAGAGTGTGCGGCAAGCGCACACTTTATTTCTTGAGAAAATGTAGAAATAAGCAAGACAAAACCGGAAAAATGCTTTATAATAGATAACATATTGAAAAGAAATACGGAAAAGAGGAATGAAGCATGAAACAGACAGAAAAAAGTTCAAAAACACTTATTATGCTGCTTGTTGCACTTGCAATACCGATCCTTCTGGTTGGTATTGCAGCTATTGTAATTTTTGGCATGGTTGCAAAGGGTGGAATGGCTGCAGCAACAGCAACGATGATACTGGTGATCATAATGGTTGTGGTGATCGCACTCATTGGATTCGGAACAAGAACTGCACTGGTACGATTTGCGAAGGTAGTCGGAAGTGTGGATAAGATTGCAGACGGTTCGCTGGACTTAGAGGACAATAAGCTGTCAGAGCGTGATGATGAGCTGGGACGTATGATGCGCTCCTTAAGTGATATGGTTAAGTCATTTGCCAAGGTGGTTGTTGGCATCCGTAATGCAACGGATTCTCTGGGTGTTTTATCGGATGATTTCCGGGATTCTTTTGCACAAATGGAGTCAGCAATGGAGCATGTCAGCGATGAGGTTGGAACGATCACGGATAATACCTTATCCCAGGCAGAGAAGACAAGAAATATGAACGAGAAGATCCAGGCAATCTCACAGGCGATCGATGTGATCGCTGCAAATATCGAGGCGTTAGACCAGAGCGCCGGACATATGAAGGAATATAACGAATCTTCGGAGAAGATCTTAAAGGATCTGGTTGACATCAGCCAGGAGAATGGTGACGCGATCGAGAATGTAAGAAGCCAGACAGAATTAACGAACCAGTCTGCATTAGAGATCCGTCAGGCGACGGAGATTATTGCAGGAATTGCCAGCCAGACGAATCTGCTTGCATTAAATGCCAGCATTGAAGCAGCAAGAGCCGGAGAGCAGGGAAAAGGCTTTGCGGTTGTTGCAGAGGAGATCCGTACACTTGCTGATCAGTCCAGAGAGTCTTCCGAACATATCAGTACGATCGTGAATACACTGATCGAGAATGCCGGTGTCAGTGTAGAGATCACACGTAAGGTATCCGAAGCATTTACAATGCAGAATGAGAAGATCCGTGAGACGGAAGAGATCTTTCAGAAGCTGAACCAGGAGATTGACAGTGTGGGAAATTCCCTTTCAGGAATCAGTACAGAGGTGACCGGATTAAATCATCATAAGGATGCGATGATGGAAGGGATTACAACCTTAACGGATGCAGCTGAGCAGAATACAGAGAGTGCAGAGGCAACTGCGAATGCAATGACTGAGTTCTCCGGTATTGTAACAGGATGTAAGGAAAAGACAGAACAGATCACAGATGTAACGAAAGATCTGATCAGTTATATTGAGAAGATCAATATGACTGCCGAACAGAAACGTGCAGCGATCAGTGCAGAAGAATAAGTATGCGGATACATAGATAAAATATGCATAAATAAAGAAAGAAGCTTGTGGGTTTCATTCAGTGAATGAAATTCCCGAGCTTCTTTTTATAATGTACGTTGCAGGATCAGCCTTCGGTTGCCTGACGTTTTACCTGAGCCATTGCTTTTGCAACCGGTGGAAGAGAGATTAGGATCAATGTGATCACAGCCTCTGCACAAAGGTATCCACCATTGTATAAGAGGGAATAAACCGCAGGGTTCATATGATCCGGTGCATAGTCTGCGAAGAATAACAGACCGGATAAAAATGCGAATACATAACGTCCAAGAACACCGACTACATAGCCGATCTGAAGACCATGCTTTTTGTTGCAGAAGAAGCCTGCAAGACCAAGTGCACCAAAGGCAAGCGGATAATCCACTAACATCTGTGGGATGGTGTAGAAGATCGGCTCTAATACGAACTGTAACAGCCCATAAGCAACACCGGTCATCAGACCGACATAAGGGCCATACCAGTATCCGATCAGAACGATAAAGAGCATGCTGCATAAGGTGATCGAACCACCCATTGGCATTTCAAACAGCTTTAACATGGATGTAACCATAGCAAGTGCCATGGCAGCCGCAGAAAAGACAAGCTGACGGCTGGTGATCTTAAATGATTTTTCACCGGACTGTACACGTCGTACGATCAGCGCAATGACGATCAGTGCCACAATAACAGCAACAATAGTAAGAATACCGGCACTTGTTAAGCGGACGGCTTCATCGCCCCACTCATCGGTCGGGGCAGCAAAAAAGTTATTCATAAAAAAACCTCCTGTATTAGAACTTTGCAGGAGATATCAATGTGCTTTCTTACGCCGGCATTAACCGGATCAAGTAATAAGGGTTGATGAAAAACATCTCTCAGCCAAAGGCACCCCCAGCAAAAGTCTGTTTTATTGCATGTCCAAATATAGCAGTGTTTTCCTTGGCTGTCAAGGTGCTTTTAGGTACTGCAAGGAAGCTGTTTTGACTGCCGGGGACTTGATGCAGAAGGACAAAAAAGGTATACTGGAATCAGAAAAATATGCGCAAAAGGCAGCGCAAGAATGAGGATTCATATGAAAAAAACAGAAGTTGATTATACGTTATATGTATGTACAGACCGGGAACTGATGAGCAGTGAGACCATGGAAGCATCTGTGGAAGAAGCCATAAAGGGCGGTGCATCCGTGATCCAGCTGCGTGATAAGAATGCATCCGGACGGCAGATGTACGAAACAGCACTGGCAGTCAAGCGGATTACCGATTATTATCATGTTCCGCTTATTATTAACGACCGTGTGGATATCGCACAGGCAGTAGATGCGGCAGGGGTGCATTTAGGACAGTCGGATCTTCCGGCATCCGTTGCCAGGAAGCTGTTAGGGGAAGATAAGATCATCGGAGTATCCGCCGCAAAGGTGGAAGAAGCTGTCAGGGCAGCCTCGGAAGGTGCAGATTATCTTGGCGTAGGAGCGGTTTTTTCTACGAGTACAAAGACGAACACAAGACCGGTGACAACAGCATTGTTACAGGAAATACGTGGCGCAGTCAGCATTCCGATGGTTGCGATTGGCGGTATCCATGCAGATAATGTAAGTCAGATCAATCATACCGGGATCAATGGGATCGCAGTTGTATCGGCAGTGATCGCACAGCCGGATGTTGTACAGGCGGCAGCGCAGATGCGGAAGCTGTTTCTTACCGTATAGGATTCCGGTGTCAAAAGGTGCTTTATAAAAAATGAAATGGCAAAATTGAAAAGCACCTTTTGACGCCCGAATCTGTATAGGAAAGTTCAGTGACAGAGAGGACACAGAGATGAAAACAGTTTTAACAATTGCAGGAAGTGATTGCAGCGGGGGCGCCGGGATTCAGGCAGATCTAAAGACGATTGCGGCACATAAGCTGTACGGAATGAGTGCGGTCACCGCACTGACCGCACAGAATACGCTTGGAGTGAAGGATGTATTTGCAGTTCCGGCAGAGTTTTTAAGAGAACAGCTGGTATGTGTGTTCGATGATATTTTTCCGGATGCGGTCAAGATCGGAATGGTTGCGGATGCGGCGAAGATCGAAGTGATTGCACAGACACTTCAGACGTATCATCCTGCAAATATCGTATTAGATCCGGTAATGATCTCCTCAAGCGGACATGCCCTGTTAGAAGAAACAGCGATGGATGCGCTGACGAAGAAGCTGTTTCCCTGCGTGGATCTTCTGACACCGAATATCCCGGAAGCAGAATATTTAAGCGGACTTGCGATTACCGAAATACAGGATATGGAGCGGGCGGCAAGGAAGCTTTCGGAGAAATACCGGACAGCGGTGCTGTTAAAGGGCGGCCACCGGACGGATCTGGCAGTCGATGTTTTATTTTATCATGGGCATTTTTATCGGTATGAGGGGGAGCGGATCGAGAATCCGAACACACATGGGACAGGCTGTACGCTTTCTTCTGCGATTGCCTGTAATCTGGCAATGGGGCGGGATATGACAGAGGCGGTCCGGCTTGCCAAGCAGTACCTGACGGGGGCGATACGGGCACAGCTTGATCTCGGAGCGGGAAGTGGCCCGTTAGAGCATACATACTGGCTGGAATGCGGAAAAAAGGACGGAACTTTTTGATCGGATTTGATAGATTTGCTAAAGCTTTGATCCGGTTATGTCGATATAATATATTAGAAATGGCGCATTGTGTTGCAAGATACCAAAAAATGCCATATAATGAAAGATAACCCGATGGATCATCCCTGATCGGAAGCGGGATTCTATCAGAAAAGTTGTATCAAAAAATACGAACTCAGATGAGGAAATAGGAGTGGGAATATGCATAAATACATGGAAGTAGGAAAAAAAATACTCGTTTGGTTATTGATCGTATGTATGATGACGGGACTGATGCCGCAGTTGCAGCTGACACAGGTCTATGCAGCTATGGATATCAGTACAGCAACCGTGACGCTGTGGCAGGATGCAGATTATACGCAGCCGGTTGCAACCGGAGCTGACGCATCGGCGGTATATACCTATACCGGAGATGAGATCAGGCCATACGTCAAGGTCGTAGATACAACCGGAGTTGTAGGCAAGGATAATTATGATGTAGAGTATACGGATAATGTGAATGCGGGAACGGCATCCGTTACCGTTACCGGACTGGGTGAATATCAGCGCAGCAAGACCGTTACGTTCCCGATCGGGAAGGCAATTCTTGCGAATATCACACCGACCTGCCAGTATCAGGAGAATGGTATCCGCTACTGCTACTATGATGGCAACACAAGCGACAATAACCACCCGGTGGTTACCGATGTCAATGCAACCATGGCTTCCGGCGGAGCAAGCCGTCACCTTGAGGCAGGAACCGATTATACCATTAATTACTACAATAATACGGCAGCCTGTGTGGATGATACATCCCAGAAGAGACCTTATTTTGAGGTTGCATTATTATCCGGAAGCAATTACCGTGTAGACGGTGACAATCAGAAATACTACTATCGTATCTATTATAATATGAACAGTGATACGGTTTCTGCAGGCGGAGTAGGAAGCCTTACCTTTAACGGAGGTGCACAGACTCCGGTTCCGACCTTAAGCGACACACTGACCGGTGGCAATATTGCATCGAACAACTATACATATAGCTGGTCGAACAATACCGATGCAGGAACGGCAACATTGTCTGTTTACGGAACGAACCAGTATAAGGGAAGCAAGTCTTTCTCGTTTCCGATTGCTAAAGCAGCCATTACTTCTGACAATGTAGAACTGTCACAGACAGAATTCGCATATATCAACAGCACCATCCCACTGGATTCTTATATTACCGTAAAGCTCGGTGACTATACGGTTCCGGCTTCAAACTATACCCTTACCTATTCTTCAAACTGGGGTAAAGTCGGTACCAACTATGTAACGATAACCGGACAGGGCAATATCCAGGGCAGTGTAAGAAAGTCATTTTTGATCACGAATTCCTTAAAACGCTGTATTGTCAGCACACCGGAGGTTACCTATACAGGAGCTGTTGCGAAGCCGGCACTGCGGATCATCGATCATCTGGAAAATGAAGTAACAGAGACTTCCAAATATACGATTACCTATTATACCGATGCATCTTATACCACACCGATCGTAAGCCCGACGGAAGTGGGAACTTACTATATTAAGGTAAAAGGTGTTACCGATGCATTTATGACAGGTGAGCTCGGAACACCGGCAGATCCGATTTCCTATAAGATCATTCCAAAGTCCATGGCATCCGATACCATGTCCTTTGCATTAAATGGACGTCCGACGGACAAGGATACGATCCTTGGATTTACTTACAGCGGAAAGAGCATCCAGCCGAAGCTGACGATCAAAGACAGCGGGCGTACCGGAAATGAGTCACTGGTTCAGAATACGGATTATACCGTAAAATATTATGGTGATGCGGCATTTTCACATGAGCTTACCAGTACGGATCAGTTTATAAATGCGGGAGATTACTATATCCGTGTTACCGGTATCAATACCTATGACGGTTCTGTATATGATATTCACTATCAGGTTACACCGAAGATATTACAGAATGTGACAATGACCGTGGCTGACCAGACCTATACAGGAAGTGAAGTTATCCCGGCTAAGAGTGCGGTTACAGTTAAGGATACAACCGTCAATGTTACCCTGACAGAGGATGATTTTGAGATTATCGGATGTGCAAACAATGTGAATCTGACGACAGACAGCAGTAAAGCAATTGTATATATCCATCTCGTTGGTAATTACACCACGAATACAACACTCAACTTCAACGGCAAGGATTACAGCGGCGCAGCCATGAAGGAGTTCGAGATCACACCGAAGAAGATCAGCGAATGTGATTCGAACCTTGTAGTTGGTTCACCGATCTATGATGCAAGCCAGCTTTCTTTTGTTTATAACGGAACGAATCAGATCCCTACCGTTATCATCCGTGACGAGAATCGTTCCGGCAACAAGGTTCTGACAGAAGGAACAGATTACGAGGTTCATTATTATACAAATGAGAACTGTACTTCCGAAGCGGTAGACCGTGCAAGCGTAGGAGACTACTGGGTGAAGATCAGCGGACTTGGTATCTATGCAAGTGATGCAACAGACGCTGATATTAAGGTAAAATATACGATTACAGGTAAGCCGTTAGATGCAGCAGGCATGACGGTGAATGTAGATAATGTAGATAAGCCGGATGGAGCAACCTTCCCGGTGATCACTGTTAAGGATGGAACAGAGACTTTAACAGAGAATCAGGACTATCGTATTGTTGGTTATTACAGATCAGAAGAATGTGATCCTTCCAGCATGTGGAATTACACAGATGCAGGTCAGTTCTATGTAAGCATTGCAGGAAAGGGCAACTATTCGACGACACCTGTTGTTAAGAGCTTCTATGTAGGAACAGATATTGCCGGAGTAGTTTCTTCTATCAAGGTAACCGGCGCGCCGTTTACTTATAATCAGAAGTCACACAGACAGGAGATCTTGACCGGTATCCATGTCTATGATGCAGCAGAAAATGAGATCAGTTCAGGAGACTATACCGTTGAACTGTATTCGGATGAAGCACATAAGGTCAACATTACCGATGTATTAGATAATTCATCCTATATCAATGCAGGTACGATTTATATCGGAATCAAGGGAAGAGGTCCGTCAGGATATTACGGAACTTATTATGGAAGCTGTCTGATTAATAAGCAGGATATTGCGCAGCTTGATTATGTGGTAGCTGGAACTTATACCTATGATGGAACAAGACAGGGATTAGAGATCTATGATCCGTCAGCAGTTCCGGCACAGTCTGCATATGTCCAGTTGAGATACCCGGCAACTTCTACATTAAGTGGAACAGTCTTAAGTCCGTCTGACTATACGATCGATACTTCTACTTATGAGAATAATATCAATGCAGGAACAGCATCGGTAACCTTAGTCGGCAGAGGCAGCAACTACACCGGTATGAAGAAAGTAAGCTTCACGATCGGTCAGAAGGATATTTCAACTCTGACAAATGTAGATATGAGTGTAGAAGAAGCTACCTATACCAGCCAGCTTCAGGTTCCGACGGTACATGTTACCTATGGTGACAATGCGATCGAACTGGCAAAGGATTCTGACTACAAAGTTTCCTATTATACAGATGCAGGCTTTAACAGCGTTGCAACAAATGCAAACTTAACGAATGCAGGTACGACCTATGTAAAGGTAGAAGGCCGTGGAAATTATAAGGGCACACTGAATCTGACCGGTAAAAACGCTTATATCATCAATAAGCGTAACATCAGCGAGACAACGATCAGCCTTGCAGGTCTGACCTATGTATACAGTGCGGTAAAGGCACTTCACAGCAATCCGGTCATCCCGGACTTTACCGTGAAGTATGAATATACACCGGGTTCTTCTTATGTATTACGTTCCGGTGAATTTACGACGAATTCAGTTGCTGAGAATTATTACTATGGAAAACAGAATCTGACGATCACAGCAAATGAATCCGGTAACTTTACCGGAAGCAAGACCGTTGATTACTATTATCAGGGTAACTTCGATAATGACGCCGGTGAGGTAACTGTATCCGGTCTGACACCGACGGTACAGTATACACCATCTATGGCAACCTCCGGTTACCAGTTCAGCAATATCAGCGTTCATACGACAAATAACGGTGGTGTTTTACCGGCATCCAGTTATACCGTAGAATATCAGAACAATACCTCTGCGGGAACGGCAACGGTACTGATCCGTGGTAATAATGACGAATACTGGACAGGTACTTACAAGTATGAATTTAAGATCGTTGGTACGATCACAGATGCACAGATTACAATTCCGGATCAGGTATATACCGGAACTGCATATACAAAGGATACGATTGAAGGAATCGAAGTAGTCTGCGATGGTTATAACTTACAAAAGAATGTAGACTATGAGATCACCGGAGTGACCGGAACAACGGATGCACTTACGACACCGGGAAGCGGTACACCGGGAATCACGATCAAGGGTATCGGTGATTACTTTACCACTACCGGAGATCCGACAAAGAGTGCAACTTTTGCGATCAAGTATCCGATGGACAACAATAAGTTTGTGATCGGGGATGGTACAACACCGGTTCTGACTTATACCGGTTCACCGGTTACCTTAGATGATCTGTTACAGACCATCGAGTATAAAAAGGCAGATGGAACAACGGCAACACTGACAAGGGATATTGATTATTCTGTTGAATACTTTAACAATACCGCAGTATGTGCTGCAAGTGGTACAAGTGGACCATACGCTGCGATCACAGCATTAGATGATGGACTTCTGATGCCGGGTGTATATAATTTTGCATTCGGAATCGGCAAGGTCAACCTTGAAGATGGATATGTGATCGATGGTATCACAGATGATCAGGAATTCGCATATACAGGCGAGGTCATCAAGCCAATCTTTACAGTAAAGAAGGGCGATAAGGTAGTAGATTCTTCCAACTATTCGGTAGCCTATACTTCTCTTGCGGCAGATGCAGTGAATAAGAATAAGGCAGGTACTTCGGAAAAGATAACCGTTACCGGAATCGGAGAAAACTACAGCGGAAGTATTTCTGTAACGATCAAGATCGTAAAGCGTAACATTGATGTGATCCAGGACGAGAATGATCCGGGAGATGGTGTAAAGGTATCTATCTCTGACCTGACTTACAATGGCACAGCACAGACACCGTCCTTTGATGTAACCTTCAAGGATTACTCCGGTGCAACGAAGAAGTTAAAAGCAGGAAGCGATTATGCGATCTTAGGCTATCATAACAATACAAATGCGAGTGAAGCCGATCCGGACAGCCCGCATGAATTAGGACCATATGTAACGATTTCCGCACCAAACGGAAGTAACTGTGAAGGAACGATCAATGTTCCGTTTACGATCCTTCCAAAGGCGATGGACAAGCTGGTATATTCTAGTGTTGCAGATATGACCTATGACTCTGCACAGTCGAATTATGATCCGGAGCTTACGGTTAAGATGAGCCGTGAATCTACGACGAATCTAATAAAGGATCAGGATTACATTCTGACCTATGTCAATGATGACCGTGTCGGAAACAAGAATGGTGTAAACGGTCCGCATATCAAGGTTGAGCCGGCAAGCACGAACTTCATCGGTGAGAAGATCATTGATTATGCGATCTTAGCAAAGAGCCTGAATACAGATGATTATCGTATTACCTATTCAGATCCGATGAATGATAAGTTCGATGCAGCAAGAATGAACTATCCATATGAGGCAGGACAGACCTATCGTCCACTTGTAACGATTGTGGATAATGCAGGAACAGATCATGAAGTAACCTTAGAGGAAGGCGTAGATTACAGCGTAAGTTATGCAAATAACAATGTTGTAACTGAGGATGCAACGATCACGATCACCGGTATGAATAATTACAAGGATTCACGTCCGGCAGTGAAGTTCTCCATCGGTACACTCTTTACAAGCAATAAGATTAC
>CACZPJ010000029.1 GCA_902782995.1 uncultured Lachnospiraceae bacterium
GGATTACCAAACGTAGGAAAGAGTACATTGTTCAATTCACTTACAAAAGCAGGAGCACTTGCTGCAAACTATCCGTTTGCAACAATTGACCCGAACGTAGGAATTGTTGCGGTACCGGATGAGAGAATCGAGAAGCTTGGAGAACTCTACCACACCAAGAAGGTGACCCCGGCAACGATCGAGTTCGTTGATATTGCAGGACTCGTAAAGGGAGCAAGTAAGGGTGAGGGACTTGGCAATCAGTTTCTTGCAAATATCCGTGAAGTAGATGCGATCGTACATGTTGTACGTTGTTTTGAAGATACGAATATTGTCCATGTAGACGGTTCCATTGATCCGGCGCGTGATATCGAGACGATCAATTTAGAGCTGATCTTCTCTGATCTTGAGATCCTTGAGAGAAGAATCCAGAAGGTGCAGAAGCAGGCACGTATGGACAAGACCCTTGCAAAAGAGATGGAGTTACTTGAGGCAGTCAAGGCACATCTGGAGGATAACCAGATGGCACGTACCTTTGAGGTGCCGGAAGATGAGGATATGCAGCTCTGGTTTAAGGGATACAATCTGCTGACAGCAAAGCCGACCATTTATGCGGCAAATGTAAAAGAGGATGATCTTGCGGATGACGGAGCTTCGAACCCATATGTTGCAAGTGTACGTGAGATGGCAAAGGAAGAGGGCGCAGAGGTGTTTGTGATCTGTGCGCAGATCGAGCAGGAGCTTGCAGAGTTAGATGAGGATGAGAAGGCAGAATTCTTAGCAGACCTTGGTGTGAAGTCTTCCGGGCTTGATAAGTTAGTCGCAGCAAGCTACAGCCTGCTTGGACTGATCTCCTTCCTTACCGCAGGTGAGGACGAGTGCCGTGCATGGACGATCACGAAGGGAACGAAGGCACCACAGGCAGCCGGTAAGATCCATACGGATTTTGAGCGTGGATTTATCAAGGCTGAGGTTGTAAATTATAAGGATCTGTTAGAACTTGGAAGCCTTTCCGCAGCAAGGGAAAAGGGACTTGTCGGAATGGAAGGAAAAGAGTATGTGGTAAAGGATGGAGACGTTATTTTATTCCGTTTCAATGTATAAGACAGGCTGCAACAGGGGATAGAAGTTAGGCAGGAAGAATACAAATGAAGCAGAATAAGAAAAGTGTTGTAGTTTTGGCAAGCATCGGAATGCTGGTTGCAACAGCAATCTGGGGCTTTGCCTTTGTGATTGTAAAAGAAGCCGTGGATGTGATCCCGCCGATCTATATGCTGGCGTTCCGCTTTACGATAGCGGCGATAGCCATGACTGTCTTTTTTATTGGACGGTTAAAGCATCTGACAAAGAGTATCTGGCTGCACGGAGCATGGCTGGGACTCTGGCTGTATCTGGCATATGCGTTCCAGACCTGGGGCTGTCTGTATACAACCGCCGGGAAAAATGCATTTATCACGGTAATCTATGTCGTGATCGTGCCATTTTTGGCATGGCTCTGGTTCCATGAGAAGATTGATGGGTGGAGCATCGTTTCTGCGATCCTCGCACTGCTTGGTGTCGGATTGCTTTCACTGACCGGTATCGACGGTGTGAATAAGGGAGACATCTTAACATTCATCTGTGGATTTATCTATGCAGTGCAGATGGTCTTTGTGGATCGTTATACAAAAAGAGAAGATCCATTGCTTTTAACGCTTGTGATGATGTATGCTTCTTCGGCATTGTCGTGGATCACGGCACCGCTGATCGAAGGTGGATTTCCGGTGGCAGCAACATCACCGGATATGATCATCAGTATGTTATATCTTGGAATCGGAAGCTCCGGAATCGCATTTATCTTACAGAATGTCGGACAGAAGTATACACCGCCTGCGACATCCGCAGTGATCCTGTCGATGGAATCGGTGTTTGGAGTGCTTTCCTCTGTCATATTTCTGAAGGAAAAAATGACTGCGAAGATGATCACAGGCTGTGTGATCATGTTTCTTGCAATTATCATGGCAGAGACAAAGTTTGAATTTCTGCCGTTTGTAAAAAAGAAGGAGGAATCAGATGCTTGACAGATTTTATCCGGACGAGTATATGGATTCGACTTATGTGATCGATTTTGACCGGTTGTATGAAGCGGGATACCGGGGAGTCATTTTTGATATTGACAACACCTTAGTTCCACATGGAGCACCGGCAGATGAGCGCGCGAAGAAGCTGTTTGCCCACTTAAAAGAGTTAGGCTATCAGTGTATGCTGTTATCGAATAACAAGGAACCGCGTGTGAAGCTGTTTAACGATTCCGTGCAGGTACATTATATTCATAAGGCGGGAAAGCCGTCTGTAAAAAATTATGTAAAGGCAATGGAGATTTTAGGTACAGATACCGGTAACACACTGTTTGTCGGAGATCAGATCTTTACCGATGTCTATGGTGCAAACCGGGCAGGGATACGGACGATTTTAGTAAAACCGATCCACCCGAAGGAAGAAATACAGATTGTTTTAAAGCGTTATCTGGAAAAAATCGTTTTATTTTTTTATAAGAGAAAACAGAAGCGGAACAAAACCAGTAAAAGGAAGGAAAAGTAGAAAATGAAGATCGCAATCGGAAATGATCATGCAGCAGTAGAGATGAAAAAAGAAATCCAGGCATATTTAACAGAGCTTGGACATGAGGTCGTTAATTACGGAACAGATACAACGGAGAGCTGCAATTATCCGGAGTATGGTGAGAAGGTCGGACGTGCAGTAGCAGCCGGAGAGGTAGACTGCGGGGTTCTGATCTGTGGAACCGGAGTCGGAATCTCGATCGCAGCCAACAAGGTGAAGGGGGTGCGTGCGGCAGTATGCTCCGACGTCACGACAGCACATCTGGTAAAAGAGCATAACAATGCCAATATCATTGCATTCGGTGCAAGAATTGTAGGAATCGAAAAAGCAAAGGATATTGTCAAGGCATATCTGGATGCTGAGTATCAGGGCGGCAGACATCAGAAACGGATCGATATGATCCACGAGATCGAGAACCGCTAAGGCTTTTGCAGGTTTTCGGCAAAAAAAGGTTGAAATATAGTTACATTTATTATAGAATAATGAACAGTGGGTTATAAAATTTCCCAGACAGAGTCTAAGGAGGAATATCGAATGATTTCAGCAGGAGATTTCAGAAACGGAATAACAATCGAATTAGAAGGAAATATCTTTCAGATTATTGAGTTCCAGCACGTAAAACCAGGTAAGGGTGCTGCTTTTGTTAGAACAAAATTAAAAAATATCAAGAGTGGTGGAGTAGTTGAGAAAACTTTCCGTCCTACAGAGAAATGCCCTCAGGCACGAATCGACAGAAAAGATATGCAGTATCTGTACAATGATGGAGATTTATATTACTTCATGGATGTTGAAAACTATGAGCAGATCGCATTAGATACCGCAACGATCGGTGATACCTTAAAGTTCGTAAAAGAGAACGAGATGTGTAAGATCTGTTCCCACAATGGCAACGTATTCGCAGTTGAGCCGCCATTGTTTGTAGAATTAAAGATTACAGAGACAGAGCCTGGATTCAAGGGTGATACAGCTACAGGTGCTACGAAGCCTGCGACAGTTGAGACCGGAGCTACTGTATATGTACCACTGTTCGTAGAGCAGGATGATGTTATTAAGATTGATACAAGAACCGGAGAATATCTCTCCAGAGTTTAAGTAGTGGAAGAAAGAAGGGAGATTCAAAACAGGTTGTTTTGAGTCTCCCTTTTTTGCGTAAACATCGTGAAAGAGATTGAGATATAAGGACGAAAAGAAAATGAAACTGACCAAAAAGGGAATACGAAACATAAAAATAGTGCTTGCGGTACTCATTCCGATCCTGCTGTTTTACTTAGAAGCATGCTTCACGTACCATCCGTTTGCCCGGACAAGATGGAAGGCGCAGATCCTGAATCTGGTATTTTTAGAACTGGTGTTTCTGCTGTTATGGATGATAATAGGAAAATTATCCTGGGCACTGCGGATCGAGACAATATCCGTGCTGGTGATCGGACTGGCAAATTATTATGTGATCTCATTTCGTGGGAATCCGATTGTACCATGGGATATTCTTTCAATCGGGACAGCCGCAAGTGTGGCAGGCGGATACAGCTATGCACTTCCGCTTAAGCAGATCATACTGATTGCTGTATTTCTTGTACTGATCGTGGCAGAGGGATTTTTAGACATCCGGCTTGGCATGGAAAAGCAAAAGCAGGATGAAGGAGAGAAGAAGCCTGACAAAAAGAGAAGAAAGCTGCATCCGGTACACCGGATCAGTGGATGTAAGTGGTATCATCGTCTGGTGATCGCGCTTCTTGCCCTGGCATCTGTCTGCGGCATGACGTGGGTGGTACAGCAGGACAGCTATGTGAGCCGTCTGGAATTGTATCCGTTTTTATTTACACCGAATGTAATGTATGAACGCAATGGATTTGCGGTTACCTTTTTAATGGATCTGCAGTATATGTCTGTGGAAAAGCCCGAGAACTATAGCGCAAAGCAGGCAGAGCAGTTGTTAGAGGAGTATCCGGACAGTAATTCATGGACCACAAGGGAGCAGCAGACAGATACGAAGGAGACGCTTCCGAATATCATCGTTATTATGGATGAGGCATTTTCCGATGTGGGTGTATTAGATGATTTTACATCCAGTGAGGATTATATGCCGTTTATCCACAAGCTGCAAAAGGGCGCAGACAACACGATCACCGGATATCTGAATGTTTCGGTCAAAGGTGGTAATACTGCAAATACAGAGTTTGAATTCTTAACAGGTTCTACGATGGCATATCTGCCGGCGGGCAGTATCCCGTATCAGCAGTATATTACAAAGGAGCAGCCATCGCTGGCTTCCTATTTAAAAAGTCTTGGTTATGATACGACGGCGATGCACCCATATTATGCATCCGGCTGGAGCAGGGATAAGGTGTATCCGCTGTTTGGATTTGACCGTTTCTTGGATCAGACGGATTATACTTATGCGGGACGTGTGCGTGGCTATATTGACGATGATTCCTGCGTGGATAAGATTATCGAACAGTATGAGAATAAGGAAGCCGGAAAGCCATCCTTCTTATTTACGGTAACAATGCAGAATCACAGCCCGTATACGGATGGCTATGTCGATCCGGCAGGCAATATCAGCGTCAGCGGCAGCATGTCCGCGTCCTTATCGGAATATCTGACCTTGATCAAAAAGTCAGATGCTGCCTTAGAAAAGCTGATCACATACTTTGAAGATCAGGAGGAGCCTACGGTGATCGTGTTCTTTGGCGATCATCAGCCGACAGATACGGTGGTTTCTTCGATCTATGACATCAATGGACGCTCGGTGCAGGACTTGACGACCGAAGAAGAGGCAAAGCGGTATGAAGTGCCGTATGTGATCTGGGCAAATTATGACATTCCGGAGGAAAGCGGAGCGGATACCAGTGCCAATTATCTTGCGGCAGATGCGTTTCGTGCAGCAGGGGTTCCGCTGGCAGACTATCAGAACTATCTGTTGAAGCTTCAGGAGAGTTATCCGATCATCTCGGCGCAGCGGACGGTGGATGCAGAGGATGAAGTGGTATCCGGTAAAAACGAAGAGCTTTTGCAGTATCAGATGCTGCAATACTATTTATTATTTGACAAAAAGGAAGACTGACCATGAGAGAGTGGATTTATAAGAAAATCGAATCGGATAAGACCGTGCTGGTGCTTGCTTTTCTGATCCCGTTTTTTATTATGGCGGGCGTGTGCATCTATCACGGCATCTATCCGTTTGGCGACCAGTGCTTTTTACATATCGATATGTATCATCAGTACTGTCCGTTTACTGCGGAGTTTTTGCATAAGTTAAAAACAGGAAGCTCCCTGATGTATTCCTGGAATCTTGGTCTTGGTTCGGACTTTGTCGCACTGTATGCTTACTATCTGGCAAGTCCGATGAACTGGCTGGTATTTCTGGTTTCTCCGGCACACATCATCGAGTTTATGACGATGCTTATCATCGTAAAAATTGGATTGTCCGGTTTCACATTTGCGTATTACCTGAAAAAGCATTATCAGACAGACAGCTATCTGGTCGTTCTTTTTGCTGTGTTTTATGCATTATCCGGCTTCACCTGTGCCTATAACTGGGACATTATGTGGTTAGACGGTATCTGGCTGGCACCGCTTATCGTGCTTGGACTGGAACGGTTAGTTTATGAGAAAAAGTGCGTGCTCTATTATGTGACACTGGCACTGTCGATCTTTTCGAATTATTATATTTCGATCATGATCTGTATTTTTCTCGTGATCTATTACTTTATCCTGATGCTTGAAAAAACAGGGAAAAAGGAATTCCTTCAGACATCTATCCGGTTCGGTATCTATTCCCTGCTTGCCAGTGGAACGAGTGCGGTGCTGTTATTCCCGGAGATTAAGATCCTTGCGATCAGTGGATCGGGTGGTATTGATTTTCCGGAGACAGTGGAGTGGTATTTTTCCTTTTTATCGGAGCTTGCAAGAAGCTGTCTGAATGTAACGGTCTGTACGACGACCGGAGACTGGCCGAATCTCTATAGTGGCTGTGCGGTGTTGTTACTGATCTTTGTCTATCTGATGAATTACAAGATCAACTGGAAAAAGAAGCTGGTACGTCTGTTGTTCTTAGGCTTCTTTTTACTTAGCTTTTCGAATAATATTCTGACCTTTTTCTGGCATGGTTTGGACTTTCCGGATGGACTGCCATCCCGTCAGACCTTTTTGTATATCTTTTTACTGCTTACGGTCTGCTTTGAGGCGGTGCATGAGAAGGAAGGAATCCGTCCGATATGTGTCGGGATCAGTCTGCTGCTTGGCATGGGACTGTTAGTGCTTTTTGCAGTATTTACCGATACGACGCTTGTTTCCATGAATTCGATCGTCATTACGGGTATACTGCTTGGCGGGTATGCGCTGGTGCTTGTTTTTTCAATCGGAAAAGACCGTATGCTGCAGATGATCAGTTGGATTTTTGCCTTTGTACTGGTAATCACGGAAGCCTTTGTGAACCTGAATGCCACGAGTGTACAGACTACCAGCCGGACAAGCTATACGGCAAATCTGGATGCGTATCAGGAGCTGACCGATCAGGCAGAGACGGAAAGCAATGGATTTTACAGGATCGATAAGTACAATCGTCTGACAAAAAATGAGGCTGCACTAAGCGGCTATCCGTCGGCATCGATTTTTTCTTCTCTGATGAATATCAGTGTGGCGGACTTCTATCGGGGTGTCGGCATGGAGGGCGGAAAGAACTTCTACTGCTATAACGGTGCAACACCATTACTTTCTGCGATGCTTTCCGTTAAGTATCTGATGACAGAGAGTGCGTATGAGGAAAGTCCGCTTAGAAAGCTGGTTGGAACAAGCGGAAATATGAACCTGTACGAGAATAAGTACAGTCTGCCGCTTGGTTTTATGCTGGATGATGAAGTGGAGCGTACATGGGATTATAGCTGGGGAACGTCGATCGATGTCCAGAATATGTTGGCGAAAAAGCTTGGTGCCACCGAGGATCTGTTTACACCGGTTGATACGGATGTGAAGCACGGAGAAACTAATATCTATGTGGCGCATGACAGTTATCTGGTCGGGTATTATACGCAGAAGTCCGCAAAGACGATCACTGCGGATTACGGCTATAAGACACGGGCGTTTTCCAAGACAGATCATGTCTATCTGTTAGATCTTGGCTGGTGTACGGCAGGAACTACGATCAAGATCACCGGAGATAGCACCAGCCTGATCCAGTTACAGGCATATGAGATGAATCTCGACAGCATGGATACGGCATATCAGACACTTGCGGCTCAGACGATGGAGTTAGATGAGCAGACAACAACTTCCATACAGGGGCATATTGATGTGACAAAGGCAGGAAATCTGATCCTGTCGATCCCGGCAGAAGAGGGCTGGACTGTTTTTATAGATGGAAAAGAGACAGAAACAGAGAAGTTCGGGGATGCGTTCTTCTCAATCCCGTTGACGACCGGATCACATACGATCACGATGCGCTACCGGACACCGGGCATTGCAGCGGGAGGGGCAGTTTCCCTTGGCTGTATTGCGGTCTTTTTACTGATCACCTTTATAAAGAGTAGGTACAGGAAAAGACGGATGCCGGATCAGATACAGGAAGAATCTGAAGTATAAAGCAAAAAAAGAGCCGGAAAATATCTGCGAGTCCGGAATATGGGACAGCATATTCTTTAAAATGATCTTATCAAAGGGCAGAACACGACAAAACGTGGCATCTGCAGAACGGAGGTCATGGATGAAAGGATATTTTGTACCGGATGGATATATGGGATTTGTAGATGGAAGCTACATGCTTTTTGCAGACGAAGCAGATTACAGGGACTACATCAGTTAGGCAGATTGAC
>CACZPJ010000030.1 GCA_902782995.1 uncultured Lachnospiraceae bacterium
ACCTTTGCATAATAACCAAACCATTCGATCGATTCTTCGTTCAGCCATCCGCCACGATCCTGTAATGCCTGCGGGAACTCCCAGTGATACATGGTCAGATATGGCTCGATTCCGTTTTTCTTCATCTCAAGAAGCATGTCACGATATAACGCAACTGCCTTCGGATTGACTGCACCGGTTCCATCCGGGATCAGTCTTGACCAGCTGATGGAAAAACGGTATGCCTTGACTCCAAGCATCTTCATCAATGCAAAATCTTCCTTATAGCGATGCATATGATCACAGCTTACCCTGGCACTGTGGTTCTCATATACATGTCCTTCTTCCTGAAAGGTATCCCAGATGCACTTTCCTGCTCCATCATCTGCATCTCTTCCTTCCATCTGGTAGGCGCTGCTTGCAACACCCCATACAAAATCATCTCGAAACATAATTATCCTCCTATTTATGTGTAAACTTTTTCTTTGCTTTTATATAACTACATTCTTCGCAGTGCTATAACTGCTTTCTTCGCAGTGCTATACAGCTCGAAAATCACAGATTTTCTCGCTGTACGTGTTTCACACTATCATCAAGGTTACAGAGAAAATTTTTTCTGCAAGCAGAAAATTTTCTCTGTAACCTTGATGGCACTGCTCAACATACGCTCATTATACTTTTTCGTGGTGCGCACATTCTAGCATAAATCTATTCCAAAATCGTATTTTTCTGCTTTTCACGGATCCACTTTTCCTGCTAAGTAGTAAAAATTCTAAGTTTGAATACTTGATCATTCATCAAACATTTCAATTTTTCTAAAATGAAGTGTGCGCCTGCCGCACACTCCCGCGCCCGAGCGGATGCATCGCATAATCTTCCTCTCCGCGAGATGCGCATTTTAGCTTTTTGCTGTTTAGGAATTCCAACGGAATTTCCTATACAGCAAAAAAGAGAAAGACACCCCGGAAAGGGGCATCTTTCTCTTTTGTCATGTATATTTATTCATTTACACCTGAAACTTCTGCATAGATGCATTCAGACGCTGTACTTCTTTGCTTAACTTCTCCGCCTCATTTGCAAGACCTCTTGCATCATCTAACTGGGTATTGACCGTTGCGGTTACTTCCTCTGTGGATGCTGCTGCCTGCTCTGATACGGTCGCAATACTCTGGATGGACTCTAATACGCTGTCCTTATCCTGGATCATATTCGACATATTCTCCGTGATCCGGTGCAGTACTTCTACCATCTGCTCCACGTCGCCTGCAATCTCACCGAATGCCTCGATCGTCTCATTGATCGAATTCGACTGCTCCTCTAAGAACGCCTCGGTCTTCTGTGCACAGACGGTTGTCTTATCGGTCGTGTGCTGGATATTCTCAATGATCTCCTTGATCTGGCTTCCTGCCTGTGCCGACTGATCCGCAAGATTACGGATCTCTTCCGCAACAACCGCAAATCCTCTTCCTGCATCTCCTGCTCTTGCAGCTTCGATTGAAGCATTCAAAGATAACAGATTCGTCTGCTCTGCGATCGCCTGGATCGTCTCTATGATACTTCCGATATTATTCGAATGCAGACTGACATCGGAGATGTCTGCTACTAACTGTCTTGTCATCTCGGTTGCTGCTTCGGACTTCTGATTCAATTCTGCGATCTGCTCCCTGCCGCGTTCCACTGCCTGCATTGCGGAATCAGAACTCTGCTCCATATGGTTGGTATGATCGTATACTTCATTCAGCTTATTCGAGAATTCAGACATCATCGTCAGGCTGTGTTCGGAATCATCTGCCTGCTTGCCGACACCGAGTGCCACTTCTTCAATTGCGATATTAATATCGTTCATGGAATCTGCCATCGTCTCTGCCGTCTTTGATACGCCGACCGATGACTCGCTTACCTGATTACTGAATTCTAACATCTCCTGCAAGATGCCCCTTACATTCGACATCATATCCGTCATTCCACGGCTCAGTAACTGGAATTCATCTCTTCTCTTGGAAGAGAATACCGTCGTAAAATCTCCTTCTGATACACGATCCATTGTCTTTGTGAGTGTCGTTACTTCTTTACTGATATTTTTTGCAAGGATACTTCCGATGAACAGTGCGATGATACTTGCCACGATCACAATCGCGATCGTCACGGTACGGATCGAAGAAGCCGTGGATAAGATCGTACTCTTTGGAACAAGTACGCAGACTAACAGTCCCGACTTTCCAACCGGTGAATATGCGAACAGATAACTCTTACCGTTGAACTTCACATATTTCTGACCACCCTCTTTTTCTGTGGCTGCCTTTTCAAGATAATCTGTACCGATAAATGCAGTCGTACCATCTTCTAACTTATCTCCATCGATGTAGAGAACTTCTCTTCCATCTCTCGGTGCAACCATGGCTGCGATCGTACCTTTTCCATTGTCTAAAGAGCTTAAGATGTCACGGATCTCTGCATATGAGACATCAAAGTTCACATATCCCTTGCCCTTTGCAAGCGGCTTCGTATATGACAGCACATAAGAATCTGTGGAAATCGAAAGCTTATCATCGATAAACTTATGATATCCGGTCCAGACACCTTTATTGCCATCCATGTAGGCTGCTTCATCACTCTTTTCAAACTCTTTGTATGCATCCGGCTGAAGCTTTCCGGAAGTCGATGACATATTGCCACCGTTTTCTGAGAAAACGTTATAACTGTAAATATAATTCACCGTTCCTCTTGCCGACTTCATTAATGCCTCGGAAGCCCGGTAATTCGACATTGCTTCCGAATCATTTTTGCCTGCATACTTCTTAAAATAATCCGAAAATGTATCATTTGTTATGATCTCCACGGTCTTATCTTCGATCGTATTACATAACAGATGACAGTATTCACTTACGGTCGTTAATGTACCATCTACGGAATTCTCATACTGTTTTTTAATGTTTTTCGATGCGGACTGATAGGAAAGGATTCCAAGAAGTACGATCAGACATACCGGCACAATAAATGCTCCGATCAGCTTATAGCGGATCTTACCATTCTTCTTCGGCTGTCTGACTGCCTTTTTTCCTGTTCCCTGTGTGGTCTTTGTTTTCTGTTTCTTCTGTCTGACTTTCTTTTCCGGTTTTTTTGTAAGCACGACCTTCTCTCTGGTCTTCTTCTGCTTTTTCTCTGCCGTTTTTTTCATGTCATACCTCCTGTAATCCTCGCTTCATCCCTCAGACTTTCCCTTGCTTATAAAGTCTTATTTTGCACCGATTACAGATACCAGATAGAAAGGAACTACATCATCCGCATGCGTCTGTACAAGTGTGATCTCAACCTTATGCTTCTTTAATTCGCCATGCTCCGTGATGGTATCAAGCTCTAACTTATCGCCCCATGTTTCATCAAAGTTCGCATCAAGAAGTACTGCATGCTCTGTATCTCCGTCTACGACCACTTCCGCGATCGGTGCCGGCTGGTTTACAGACTTCCGATACTGTACAGAGATTCCCTTTGCTTCGATCTCAAAGGTAATCTTTGCTCCCTGCTCTGTCGCTGTCCATCCATTTTTAAAGCAATCCGTAATATCTCTCTGCTCACTGGTATCCTTTGTAAATCCATCGGATACCGGTTCATAGTTATAATTCTGATACCGTGTAGAATCCTCATAGGTATTCGGTGTAATTGGTGCTGCAAGCTCCGGAGCCGGTTCTTCCGGTGAATCAATCTCTCCAAGAACTTTATCCAAAAAGTGGGTGATGACCGATGCTACCAGTTCGTGTCCCTTATCATTCGGATGCAGATCATCGGATGTGATCTCACGGTTCGGTATTCTTCCGGCAACTACCTCCGGATAGATACTGCTCTGCATACTGATACAAGGAATCTGGTAATGTCTTCCCACACATGAATGATATAACTGTGTATTGCCCCCATTATGATAATATACATTATGTACAATCAAAAGTGCCGGCTTTGTCTCAGATGCATACACCTTACGGATCAGTCCCTCATACGTCTCCTTAAAGTGCTCTTCCGGTTCATCATTGACCGAAAACTCTGTAATCACAAAATCCGGTTTCTTTGATAACAGATCCATATCTGCACGCGCTACTCCAAGCTGTGAATTCGTCGCCCCAATGCCCGCATTCACATATGTGAACTTCGCGTCTGGAAATGTTTTGCACCACCATTCATAGATACGATAAGCATAACACAAATTCGGCAAAGATGCTAGACATCCTTGTGTAATTGATCCACCTAAAAATCCAAGTGTCAGAGACTCTCCTGCCTGTGCCCGTTTCATCAGTTTTTTCAGGCGGTCAAGGTTTCCTCTGTTGGCAATTCCGTTTTCCTTATTGATCTGAAATTCCATGGCAAATGTACCTCTTTTCTTCATATATTTGTTTTATAAAATAGATAGATATGAAGGAAGCCCGCATAACGCAGGCCCCATCATAGCATATTATATTATATAGGATAATTCGTCCCGGAGAGTATATGATTTGGAGAAGAAACCCCAGGAACGACATATCACACGCAAAGCGTATTCTATGTACATGAAAAAGAAACCATTTTCTTAGCGTTTTCCGATCTCTGTATCAGTTTCGCATAAAACGCTGTTTTCCTTGATGTAATCAACGATCTCATCAAGCTGTGTGAATGCAAGACCAACATAGCTGTCAGCTGCACCATAGTAGATTGCGATCTTTCCTGTTTCACTGTCGTGAATGGTTGCACATGGGAAGCATACGTTTGGAACGAAGCCCCTCTCTTCATACCACTCTTCCGGTGTTAAAAGGAAGGTTGAGCATCTGTATTTTACGATGGATGGATTGTCAATATCAAGGATTGCTCCACCGATGGAATATACGAATCCGTTACAGGTTCCGCTTACACCATGATAGAATAATAACCATCCTTCGGAAGTCTCGATCGGAGCTGCACCACCGCCAATCTTAACGGACTCCCACCATTCGCTTCCCTGGCTCATAACATGTCTGTGTTTGCCCCAGTATACCATGTCCGGGCTCTCACTTAAGAAGATGTCACCGAATGGTGTATGTCCACTATCGGATGGACGGGACAGTAACATGAAGTTACCATTGATCTTTCTTGGGAATAATACTGCATTCCGGTTATATGGAATGAATGGGTTCTCAATTCTTGTAAAGGTCTTAAAGTCTGTTGTCTTAGCAATTCCGATGGATGCACCGTAGAAGTCCTGACACCAGATGATGTAGTAGGTATCTTCTACCTTAACCAGACGCGGATCATATGCATAACGCGGCATGAACTCATTACCATCTTCATCTACGAAGTTGATCTTGTTCTCGTCAATGTCCCAATGAATCGCATCCTTACTTCTTCCCAAATAGATATAAGGAATACCGTTTGTCTGCTCGCCACGGAATACTCCGATAAATTCATCTCCGTAAGGCATTACTGCGCTGTTGAAGATTCTTGCTACGCCCTTTACCGGATTACGACCGATAATTGGATTCTCTGTATATCTCCAAATCGGTGCTCCTGTAAGTCCTTCTGGTTTCTCCTGCCACGGCACATTTGGTACTGCCGGGCTGATCATTTTCACCTTACCCATAACTTATCCTCATTCTTTCTTATATTTGCATTATTTGTTCTTCTCTAAAAATTCCAGATTCTTACGAATCAGATCGCAACGCTGTGCCACGCACTCTACACTTCTTCCCGGATCAGATGGGGTGTTGAATACATAATCGATCAGGCGGTCAAGTGTTGTTGTTGCAACATGCATTCTGGTATCACTCGATGCGTAGTAAATAAATACTTCATTGTTCTCATTTACGATCGCGCCATTGGTAAATACAACGTTTGATACATCTCCGACTCTCTCTTCGCCTCTTGGTCCGATCAGAAGTCCGGATGGCTCTGCGATCACCTTGGATGGATCATTTAAGTCTGTTGCAAATGCATAGATTACATAGCGAAGACCTGCTGCGGTATTTCTTACACCATG
The DNA here is from genome assembly GCA_902782995.1 of uncultured Lachnospiraceae bacterium. Classification (GTDB taxonomy): domain Bacteria; phylum Bacillota; class Clostridia; order Lachnospirales; family Lachnospiraceae; genus Roseburia_C. The sequence goes on from CACZPJ010000030.1 coordinate 5,954, forward strand.
TGCAATATGGATCCAGCCCTTATCGGTCTTGATCGGTGTTGCACCTGCTCCGTTCTTTGCTTCTGTGATCGTGTGATATTTACGAAGGCTTGTCATCTTCTCTTCATCGATCACTGCATGTGTGATGTCATCGCAAAGACCGAATCCGATTCCGCCGCCGCTTCCTGTTTCGATGAAATCATCCATTGGTCTTGTATAGAACGCATATTTACCATCTACGAATTCCGGATGTAATACGACATTTCTCTGCTGTGGGGAGTTTAAGGTAACCAGATTATCTAATCTCTCCCAGTTCTTTAAGTCCTTGGTACGGACAATACCTGCTGCTGCGACTGCGGCAGACAGATCATTGACAGATGTATCCTTACTCTCGGAGCAGAATACACCGTAGATATAACCATCTTCATGCTTGGTCAGACGCATATCATAGACATTCGTCTCTTCCGGACATACATCATCTAAAAGAATCGGGTAATCCCAGAAATGGAATCCGTCGATTCCGTTATCACTTTCTGCAACTCCGAAGAAGGACTTTCTGTCATTTCCCTCGATTCTTGCTACAAGATAATACTTGCCGTTTAATTCGATCGCACCAGAGTTCATAACTGCGTTGATTCCAAGACGCTCCATGAAGTATGGGTTTGTCTCCGGATTCAGGTCATATCTCCAGGTCAGCGGTATCATATCTCTGGTAAGTACCGGATACTCATAACGGTCAAATACACCGTTATAAAAATCGGACTTTACATTTTTTCTCTCTAAAAGCTTTTTCTGCTTCTCTAACTCTACATAATATCTTTCATGCATCATTTAGACATTCTCCTTATCACTTCAAAACACATTCTGCCATTGTGGTACGGACATTTCCAAGGTTCTACGATCGGGCGTCCCTCGAACGGAGTTCCATCCGGGCGAACCTCCCAGAACCATTCGGATCCCTCTCTCTTATCAACCACATGCTCTTTGATGAATTCCCATTCATGCTCGGCTGCCTCTAAGTATTCCTTCTTCGATGGATCTTTTTCATATCCATTTAAGAAGCCGACAACTGTCTCTGCCTGTACCCACCAGATACGGTGTGTATTGACTTCGCCTTTGCAGCATTCGTTTGCAAGGGAGTGTCCATCAAATGCGATCTTATAGATCTGTGCAGTCAGATCCTTCGTGATCGGGCTCATTTTAGCGGTGTATTCCGGTTCTCCCAACACCTCTGTTCCACGATCCATCAGCCATGCTGTCTCAATATCGTGACCGTAGGAATGCAGATCGATGATACTATTGTAATTTGCATCAAAGAATACTTCCTGACGATGAAGTTTCGGATTATATACCTTATCTGCAAAAGTATCCATGATCCACATCAGTCTCTTTTTGACTGCTTCATCCTTCGATACACGATAAAGCTCTGTATATGCTTCAAATACATGAAGCAGGGTATTCATGGTCTTATCGGCAAGTACACCGTTCTCAGATAACTTCTCGTTTGATTCCGGTTTAAAATCCTTTGTAAATGCCTCAAGGTATCCAACCTCATCGGTACATTTTTCTTCGATCAGGGCAAATAACTGCTTTGCAAGATCTAAGGCTTCCTTGTCACCGGATGCTTCATAATAGGAGGAAAGTGCATAGATACAAAATGCCTGATTGTAGGTATGCTTGGTTGTATCCTCCGGCGTTCCGTCGTAACGGATCGACCAGTAGATACCACCATTTTCTTTATCAATGCAATGTTCCTTCAAAAATTCATAGCCATGACGTGCCTCATCTAACAGGCTCTCGTCCTTCAGTAAAGTGTATGCATTTGCAAAAAACCAGGTAATCCTGCTGTTAAGAATGCATCCTTTTACAGCCTTTTTATCCAACTTCAGATCATAATCGAGCCATCCATAGTAGCCACCATTCTCGTCATCTCTCAGATTTTTCCAAAACGGAATAATTGTATTTAGTAAATGATTCTTAACTTCTTCTACCATCATTTCACACATACTCCTTTGATAATTTTAGCCCTTAACTGCACCGCTTGTAATACCACTGTAGATCTGTTTCTGACAGAGCAGGAACACGATCAGTGCCGGCAGCATGGAAATAATAACACCTGCACAGATCAGATTGTATTTGCTTCCAAGTGGTCCGGTAAATGTATATAATGCTGTAGCTACAACACCAAGCTTATCCTTGTTCTGTAAGTAAAGGTTCGAAGCGTAGTATTCGTTATATACACCAACGCCCTTTAATACCATGGCTGTTACGATAGCCGGTTTTAACAGTGGAAGGATGATCTTCCAGTAGATCTGGAAATAGGATGCGCCATCGATGATAGCGGATTCATCCAGTGAAACCGATATATTTTCCATAAACTGTATGAAAATATATACGGAAATAATATCTGTACCCATACTCATGATGATGTATCCATAAAGGTGATTGATAAAGCCAAGGCTCATCATGATCTCATATACGGTAACCTGCATTGCAATACCAGGAAGTAAGCTGGCGAACAGGAACAGGTTACGGATCAGTCCGTTTCCAGGGAACTTGAAACGGTTTAATACATATGCAAGCTGTGTTCCGATGATGATGGAGCCTGCCAGTACGCATACCAGAATGATGAAGGAGTTGATAAACGCTCTTCCCATGTTTGCTTTCTGCCATGCCTGAATAAAGTTGTCAAAATTCAACCAGCTCTGCGGCAAGGTCATAACGTTTGTTCCGTTGTACTCTGCCTCTGTCTTGAACGCGGTAACCACGCAGGAATAAAGTGGAATCAGTGCAACAAATGCGAAAAATACAAGTGATAAGTATTTTACGAAAATCCAGATAACTGCACCGGCACTATAATGTTTTCTTCTCTTTTTTACTGCTGTCTGTGCCATTTATCTCGCCCCTTTCTGCTGTATGGTCTGTGCGGAAGCTTTCATTGCTTTCTTACGTTCTTTTTCTAACTTCTTACGACGTTTCTTTGCATCATAGGTTTCATCGTCTGCTTCCGAGTTACGGAATATGTACTTAAAGAATACCTTCTGTAAGATCGTGGCTGCAAATATGATCAGTAACAGGATAACTGCCATTGCAGATGCAAGACCTACCTTCTGGTCGGTATGTGCAATCTTGTTCATGATTACGAAGTAAGTACCTGTTCCATTTCCACCCTTTGTGATAACGAATGGCGGATCGAATGCACTTAAAGAACCCGTAATGGAAAGGATAATATTTAAGGTTACGATTGTCTTTATACTTGGGAGTATAATATGTATAAACTGCTGAAATTTATTTGCACCGTCCAGTTCTGCTGCTTCGTACATCTCGGCATCTACCGACATGATTGCTCCGATGAAGAGTACCATGTTCTGTCCGAAGTATCTCCAGACAGAAGATCCGGCAAGCGCCCAGTTATTTACGCTTCTGTCTTTCAACCAGTACGGAAGATTTTCTAAGTTAAATCCACACCAGCCAAGTACTGTATCAAATACAAAGCCTCTTGTGTAGAAGAATTTGAAAATAAATCCAATAGCGATACCACTGATCAAGAATGGGAAGAACATAACTCCCTTGAAGAAGTTTCCACCCTTTGTCTTAAAGCTTAAGATTGTTGCCAGATATAAGGCGATTATAAGCTGTACCAGTGCTCCTACGATATAGTAGAGGCAGAGCTTTAATGCCCTGAAGCAATCCTCTCTCTGGAATACCTTTGCGTAGTTATCCCAGCCGACATAGGTACGTTTTCCTATGTATTTCATTTTATAAAAACTAAACTTTACCATTTCTCCGAATGGCAGATAGGTAAATACAAACAAGAGCAGCAACGGAATAACCATAAATGCGAAGATTATGATGGCCTGCTGACCCTTTCTGCTTTTCGCCCATTTCACTAAGTTAAAGGGCTTTTTTTCCTTTTTGACTGTGGCTGCTGTCATGATGCATCTCCTCCATATCCTTTGAATATCAGAGCCGGGATAAACCCCGGCTCTGTATCAAGGCTGTATAGCCAGACTGTTACGAATTATTTGTTGATCTCAACGCTGTTAGATTCCTGTGCGGATGTCCAAGCCTCGTTCCACTCGTTCATGATATCATCAAAGCTCTCATCACCGTTAGCTGCATGCTCAACGATAGACATAACCTTCTGGTTTCCACCTGCGTTAATTGCCAGCTCAGAATCAGCATTTAATGTATTCATTAAATCTTCCTCGCCTTCGTATGCAGGATCATCTGTTACGAAGTCAACGCCATCGAAATCAGCATATACATCCGGTAAATTTGTATCGCCCTTAGCGATTGGAAGTCCTCCTTCGTTGTAAGAGAAGCCAGATTTCTCTGTCATCCATTTAACAAATACTAAGGAAGCCTCTTTGTTCTCATCTGAAGAATTTACATTGATACCATAATTGTAGTCAGCTCCTGCCGATGCATACTGTTTTCCGTCAACTGTGATTGGGAATGGCATATATCCGATGTCGTCTGCGTTGTCGCCAGCAGCCTTCATCTGGGATACTGCCCAAGATCCGAGTACCATTGTACCGATCTCACCGTTGTTGATCATACCCTTACATCCTTCCCAGTCTGTTGTTGTATAATCATCTTCTGTTAAGCCATTAGCTACTGCATCGTATAATACCTTGTATACGTTGTATCTTCCTGCACCTGTTCCCTCATCGCTGAATGGATTAGATGTGTGAAGCATCTTGTTCATTGCATCCGGATCGCCGTATGCTGTTCCGCCTAAGTAAGCATCCCAGGCACCCATTGTCCACTCTGCTGCATAGTTTGTATAAAGTGGAATAGCGTCTGTCTTCTCTTTGATCAGCTTTAAGTCTGCGATGAATTCATCCGGTGTCTTAGGAAGTTCTTCGATTCCGGCATCCTTAAATACTTTCTTATTGTAAACAACGCCCTGCGCATTTGCTGTTGTAGGAATACCGTAAACCTCACCCTGATATAACCAGTTTGTAATGTAGTTAACCTGAGATTCTACATCTTCCTGTGTGCCATAGGACATGAAGTATGTACTTAAGTCACCCTTGTCTACAGCCGGGATTCCCATGACGTCGCCCCAGTTCTCATCCTGTAAACGAAGTAATGTTTCATTTGCATAATCTGTAATTGTCTCAATGTCTACTGTGATGTTTGGATACATCTTGTTGAACTCTGCGATGTAAGCATCCCAGTTCTTTCCTGCGTAATCTGCATCAGCCATATCTGTTCTGTGGTTGATTACTTTGATTGTTGCTGTAAGGTCTGTGTAGTCCTTGCCAAGTTCGATATCTGTGTACTTCTTGATACCATCTGCAGAAGCAGAATCATCAGATGCTGCGTCATCTGTCTTCTCTGTGTCTGCTGCTGCGTTGTCAGCCTTGTCGCTGGAGCTGCTGCCTGCATTGTTGCTGCTTCCACATCCAACTACTGAGAAAGCCATAAGGCTTGCCATTGAAAGTGCGAGTAATTTCTTCAATTTCATAGTAAAAATATCCTCCTTTTATGTATGTCCGTTACTGATTTGTAACTTAATTTAATTATATTCTATTTACTTAATTAAGCATCAATTATTATTGCTATTAATCACTGTATTTTGC
>CACZPJ010000031.1 GCA_902782995.1 uncultured Lachnospiraceae bacterium
AAGCGTTCCCTCGATACGGTCTGCTCCTGCAAGGATTCCAAGCTCTGCATCGCTGACTCCGCTTCCTCTGTCGTTATGCGGATGAAGGCTTAAGGTAACTGCATCACGATACTTTAAGTTCTTGTGCATATATTCTACCTGTGTCGCAAACACATGCGGCATTGCATTCTCTACGGTAGTCGGAATATTGATGATCGCCTTGTTATCCGGCTTCGGCTGCCATACATCAAGCACTGCATTACATACCTCTAATGCATAATCCACTTCTGTTCCCGGGAAGCTCTCCGGTGAATACTCAAAGGAGAAGTTACCATCTACTTCCTCAGCAAGCTTTTTTAACAGCTTTGCGCCATCGATCGCGATCTGCTTGATCTCTTCCTTGCTCTTTCCAAATACCTGCTCTCTCTGTGCAACAGAGGTAGAATTATACAGATGGATCACTGCATGTGGTGCACCCTTGACTGCTTCAAAGGTCTTTTTGATGATATGCTCTCTTGCCTGTGTTAATACCTGTACGGTCACATCATCCGGGATCATATTCTTCTCGATCAGCGTTCTCATAAACGTATACTCGGTCTCAGATGCAGCCGGGAATCCGACTTCGATCTCCTTGAATCCGATGTCTACTAACATCTGGAAGAACTCCAGCTTCTCATCTAAGCTCATCGGCTCGATCAGTGCCTGATTACCATCTCGTAAGTCTACACTGCACCAGATCGGTGGATGGTCGATATAATCTTTTTTTACCCAGTCATATGTCGGATGCTCCGGCATAAAATATGCTCTTTCATACTTTTCGAAATTCTTCATATTGATACTTCCTATCACTTATTTTACTTGGATTGCCTTTTAACTGCAATTATCGTATCATATTTTTCCATGAAAATATAGTGATATATTTAATCATTTTTATTGATATATTTTAATTTTCTTGTTAATTTTGTATGTTTTTTTCTGATATATATTAAGAAAGCAGCCGGAAGTCCACGTTGTGGCCTCTGACTGCTTTCTAACTTATGATCTTACTTTAATATACTTTCAGATTGCGGGCAATCTGATATTCCTTTATATTTAATCAGTATACTTTCAGATTGCTTGCGATCGTATATCCCTTTGCGCTCTTACCTTTTACCTTATAAGAAATCTTATACCAGGTCTGACCTTTCTTATCCTTCGTGTTTGCGATCACCGTAACCTTGGTTCCCTTTGGTAAAGATGCTACCTTGCTATGATTTGTTCCGGCATGACTTCTTACGACTGCATTCCACTTTTTTGTATTAACTTTTCCGTTTTTTGCAGTGGTACGCTTTGTGGATGCCGAAAGTACCTTAGAGAACTTTCCTGTATTTTTACCCTTAACGGCACGTACCTTGTAGTAGTACTCTGTTCCCGGATTAATCTTTGCCAAATTCGTATAATTATGCTTTGCAGTATACATCTTGACATACCTGCCATCATAAGAATCGCTACGATAGATCTGATAATACGTTACTCCCTTAAGCTGGTTCCATGTAATTGAAATGCTCTTTGCCGTGGTCTGTGTACACTTTACACCCTTTACCTGGCCAAGCTTGGCCGCAGCAGATACATCCTGTGGCATCACAAGGGACACCGCCATAATTACAACTGCAAGAATTGCTGAAATCTTTTTCTTCATGTTCGAAACTCCTTCCTTTGCCGGCATTTCTCTACTGCCGATCCTGATAGTGAAAGTTTAAAACAGCTTTTTTGGAAAGTCAATACGCTTCACATATGCTTAATAAAACGTAAGAATTCCTTAATCTTTTCCTTCACAAAATACTTCAGATGCCTGTTACGGACGCGTGACCTTATCTAAGATCCCGGTCAGATGCGCGATCACAACACCATAATTGGTCATCGGTATCTTCTGCTCCTTTGCATGTCCGATTCTTGCCATCACATACTTGCGGTTAAACATGCATGCTCCACACTGGATGATCAGATCATATCCGGACAGATCCTCCGGAAAATCCGTTCCACTGACCATATCGATCGTAATTCCATCCCCTGCACGTTTTCTTAACATCCGTGGAATTTTCTCTCTTCCGATATCCTCACTCAGTGGCGCATGGGTGCAGCATTCTGCGATCAGTACCTTTGACTCTGCGGTCAGTGCGTCCAATGCCTGTGCACCTTCCATATAATAATCAAGATCTCCCTTATAGGCAGCAAATAATACCGAAAAAGAAGTCAGCATACTTTCCTCCGGCTTATTCTCATAAATATAACCAAACACCTGGGAATCCGTGATAATAAGCTTCGGTGGATGGAGAAGCTGTGCCAGTCCTGCAGTAAACTGATCGGTTGTCACGCTCACCACCTGACACTTCTTATCTAAAAGCTCCCGCAATGTCTGCACCTGTGGCAGGATCAGCCTGCCTTTCGGTGCCTGGATATCCTGCGGCATCACAAGCATGACCAGATCTCCACTGCCTACCAGATCTCCGGTAATCAGCTGTTCACCGTAATTCTCCGGTATCAGACGGATGAGTGCCTCTTTTAACTGTCCAACACCGGCTCCGGTCTTTGCACTGACCGTCACCGGATCAAGCCCGGTTTTTTCTTTCACCAGGTGACAGAGTGCCTTCGTATCCGTGCGCAAATCTGCCTTTCCGACCACGGCAAGCACCGGTGTCTTTTTCTCTGCAAATTTCTGATACCACGCAAGCTCCTGTGTGATCTCCTCATCGGAAAAGACTAACACTGCAACATCTGTTTTTTCTGCTGCAAGTGCTGTCTTTTCCACGCGGATCTTACCAAGCTCTCCTTCATCATCAAAGCCTGCCGTATCGATGATAATGCACGGACCAAGCGGATGAATCTCCATCGCCTTATAGACCGGATCTGTCGTTGTTCCGGCAACATCCGATACGATGGAAACATTCTGTCCGGTAAAGGCATTGATGAGTGTTGATTTTCCGCTGTTTCTTTTTCCAAAAAATCCAATATGCAGACGGTTTGACTGCGGTGTTTCATTCAATGTAACTGACATATCTTTTCCTTCCTTATACAATGGTAAGTGATAATCCCCTTTTCTACATCAGTTCTATAACATCTTAGAAACGGAAGTCACGCTTTCCATCTGCGATGTCATGGATATGCTCGTAAGCGATCTTTTTGACCTTCTCGTTCGGGATCGTCTCTAATTCCTTCTCGATCAGCTTCATTCCGATCTCTTTTGTCTCCGGTGAAGCATAGTCCTCAAGATATTCCTTCAAGGTCATCAGCGCATTCGGATGGCAGCAGTTTAAGATCTGTCTGCTCTTGCAAAGGCTCATAAAACGGTCACCGGTTCTGCCTTCGCGGTAGCATGCGGTACAGAAGCTCGGAATGTAACCCAACTTCATCAGCCAGTTGACAACTTCATCTAACGTACGCTTATCACTGACATCAAACTGCTCGGAATTATCATCCTCTGCTTCCGGTTCACAGTAACCACCGACACTTGTTCTGGATGCACCACTGATCTGTGAAACACCAAGCGGAAGCACCTTCTCACGTACCTGCTGGCTCTCTCTGGTTGAGATGATCATTCCGGTATATGGAACAGAGATACGGATCAGTGCGCATATCTTTGCGAAGATCTCATCGCTGATACTGTTATCGAATGCACTTGGATCAATGTCATCTGCATGCTTGATACGCGGTACACTGATCGTATGTGGTCCGACTCCGTGCACTGCCTCAAGATGTTCTGCATGCATCAGGATACCTGCGAACTCATAACGGTATAACTCTAAGCCGAATAATACACCAAGTCCGACATCATCGATGCCACCTTCCATCGCACGGTCCATTGCCTCGGTATGATATGCATAGTCATGCTTTGGTCCCGTTGGATGAAGCTTCTCATAGCTTTCCTTATGATAGGTCTCCTGGAATAAGATGTAAGTACCGATACCGGCTTCCTTTAACTTGCGGTAATTCTCGACGGTTGTTGCAGCAATGTTGACATTGACACGACGGATTGCACCGTTCTTATGCTTGATGCTGTAGATCGTCTTGATACACTCTAAGATATATTCGATCGGGTTGTTCTGCGGATCTTCTCCTGCCTCGATCGCAAGACGCTTATGTCCCATATCCTGTAAGGCGATAACTTCCTTGCGGACTTCATCCTGTGTCAGCTTCTTACGTGCAATGTGCTTGTTCTTGCCGTGGTATGGACAGTAGACGCAGCCATTGATGCAGTAATTGGATAAATAAAGCGGTGCAAATAATACAATACGGTTTCCGTAGAAATCCTTTTTGATCTGCTCTGCAAGCTCGTAGATCTCTGCAAGCTTATCCGGCATATCGCAGGCTAATAAAACCGATGCCTCACGATGGTTTAAGCCCTTACGCAGCTTTGCCTTTTCGATCAATGAATCGATCAGCTCCACATTGTTCTTGTTGGCATCTGCATAAGCTAAGGTCTCTTCGATTTCTTCATGGTTGATAAATTCTTCTGCTTTTAATGATTTTGCGTCGTACATTTTCCTGTTCCTTTCTCTATTGCTCTTTCTTATTTAATACGTGTTTCTCTTATTTGAAGTCCCCCCGGTCTACTACAACCTCATAGCCGATGCTTTTCATACGCCTCTGCATACAGAAACGGCATTCTGCTGCCTCGTCTCCGGTACAGATCTTGTTATCATATAACATGTATTTCTTCCGGACATCGGTCGGAGAGAGATTCGGCATCACAACATTTCCGCCTGCCTGTATGCCGCGTTCCCTGCCCTTTGGATGGATCGTTCCGAGTGCCGTTGTCGCCGGAAGCAGCACATGTGGATGCAGCAGACGTATCAGGCTGAGCAGCCGAAGTGTCCGCTCTAACGTACCACTCTCTCTATCATGAAACGGTGTATCCTGATGCGGGATAAACGGTCCGATCCCAACCATCTGTGGCTGTAAGTCTAAGATCAGTTGCAGATCTTCATACAGGGTATCCACGGTCTGTCCCGGTGATCCGACCATAAAGCCACAGCCTACCTGATAGCCGATCTCTTTTAGATCGTACAGACAGCGGATTCTGTTTTCTAACGACATTCTCTCCGGGTGCAGCAGGCGGTAATGTGCTTCGTCTGCCGTCTCATGCCGGAGCAGATAACGATCTGCACCTGCATCAAACATCTTCTGGTAGCTCTCGCGGCTCTTTTCTCCGATCGACAGTGTGATCGCACAATCCGGGTACTGCTGTCTTATGCAGCTTACGATGTCGCAGATCCGCTCATCGGTATAATAAGGATCTTCTCCTCCCTGCAGGACAAAGGTCCGAAATCCCAGCTCGTATCCGCTCTGACAGCAGGATAGAATCTGTTCTTCACTCAACCGGTATCGGTCTGCCTTTTTATTGCTGCACCGGATTCCGCAGTAATAACAGTCATTCTTACAATAATTCGTAAACTCGATCAGTCCGCGCATATAGATCTGATTGCCATAGATCTGCCTTCGTACCTCATCTGCACTCTTTTGCAGATAAGTACATACTTCCTGATCCTTTGTTTCTAACAACAGTTCCAGTTCTTCTTTTTCTATCGAATGTTCCTTCCGTATCCGGCTGATACTATCCATCAACATTCTTTCCTTCATATATCGCTTCCTCTTCCTATCTGTTTTCCGGTATCATTCCTTATGATCTGATACATTCGAATATATGGTCTTTGCACTGATTCCCGGCAGGCTTCCGATCTTACCGGACAACGCATTGATCACATCCTGCGGTGCATCGATCGCAACACTGATAATATGTATCCCGCGTTCCTTATACGGAAGTCCCATTCTGCCGATGATATAGGAACCATTCTCATGTAAAAGATGATTCAATGCTTCTACAGAATCTGTTTTTTCTACAATAATTCCAATAAGTGCTACTCTTGTTTCCATCCAACAAACTCTCCTTTGGTATCTGAACTAACGTATCACCGGCATATTTTCCCATAAAAAATGCGCCAAAAAGGCGCAGTTCTACTTAGTATCTTCCTGTATCTTTCCTGTGCCTTTCACGTCAAGTAACCTTTTCGTGTCAGTAACTTTTTTCATCATAGCACGTAGAAAAGATACATACAAGCGGTTTTCCGCTATATTCTTGTACTTATTTTCATCCAATCTATGCAAATACGATCTTACGGAACTTCTCTACTTCCTGCATCATCTGCTCATAGATTGTGATCAGGTTATCATTCTCACCGGCTCGGAGCGGCTCTACGATCTGTACCACAAGATCATACACCGGAGTCAGTCCCATATTCGCCATCAGACCCTTTAAGGTATGTGCATACTCAAATGCTTCCTTACGTCTGTCCTCTTCTAAGGCGGTCTTTAACTCACCAAATGCTTTGTCCTGTAAGCTTGTCACCAGACACTCTTTATAGAATTCCTCATCATTGATAAAACGTGCCATGGTTCTTGCCATATCAGTACAGCCATTTTCCTGTAACTGGTCTAATAAAATGCTCATTATTTTTACCCCTTTCCGGATACGATCTGACGGAATCATATCACATACCGTCTGATTCCGTCAAATCCAATCCGGATACCGGTATTCTAGCAATTACGAAACCTTGACAGGAATTCCTTTGTCTCCGTCTTTTTCGGATTACCGAAGATCTCCTCCGGTGCACCCTGTTCTAAGATCACTCCATCCGACATATAAAGTACCTCGGTCGATACATCTCTTGCAAATGCCATCTCATGCGTTACCACAAGCATGGTCATTCCTTCTTTTGCAAGCGCATGCATGACGTTTAAGACTTCTCCTACCATCTGTGGATCTAAGGCTGAGGTCGGCTCATCAAAAAGCAGGATCTCCGGCTCCATGGCAAGTGCCCTTGCAATCGCAACACGCTGCTTTTGTCCACCGGACAACTGCTTTGGTCTTGCGTTGATATACTGTTCCATACCGACCTTTTTCAGATAAAACAGTGCCTTTTTCCCTGCCTCATCCCGGCTTACCTTTGCGACCTTCTGCTGCCCGATCATGCAGTTTTTAAGAACCGTCATATTTTCAAACAGATTAAAGTTCTGGAATACCATTCCAACCTTTGCACGGTATGCCGGCACATCGACTTTGCTGTCTGTAATGTCCGTTCCATGATAACGGATGCTTCCGCCCGACGGTTCTTCCATCAGGTTGATGCAGCGGAGCATCGTAGACTTTCCGGAACCCGAAGCACCGATGATGGAGATCACATCTCCCGTCTGCACCTTGAAATCAATATCTTTTAGCACCTGATGCGTACCAAAATTTTTTCCGAGGTGTGAGACTTCTAAGATCACATTTTCTTTTTCCATTTTCTAATCCCCATCCTCTCTATCTCATCTGATTCCCGATATCCATGCTGTCTGCCATCTCATAGGTATCCGATCCGTCTAACTTCTTTTCCCACAGGCGGAGCAGTCTTGATGCCGTGACCGTCATCGTAAGGTAGATCGCCATCACGATCGTTGCTGACTCAAAGTAAGTATACAAAGCACCTGCTACACTCTTATGTACAAAGAACAGATCTACAATCGCAATGATCGAGAGCACGGACGTATCCTTGATATTGATGATCAGATTGTTTCCGATCTGTGGCATGATATTGCGGAATGCCTGTGGCAGAATGACATAACACATCGTCTGGAAATGTGTCATTCCGATCGCCTTTGCACCCTCTGTCTGACCAATGTCCACGGAAATAATTCCGCCCCGGACTGACTCTGCCATATAAGCACCGGTGTTGATCGATACAACCAGAAAAGCAGATGTCCACATACCAAGCTGGACGTTCAAAAGCTGTGCCATTCCATAGTAGATAAATACTGCCTGCACGATCATCGGTGTTCCGCGGAACACTTCAATATAAATACGGAACAGTATCTGGATGAGCCGCAGGAAAAACCGCTTTATCACGGAATCCCTCTTTTTGTCCACCGGGATCGTCTGTATGATTCCGACAATAAAACCGATCAGACATCCGATCAGTGTCGAGACCAGTGCGATCACAAGGGTAGTTCCTGCACCTTTCAAATAGGACATTCCGTATCGTTCGAGGATATAAAGTATCCTCTGTATAAAATTCAAATCTGAAATCACTGTAAGCACCCTCTCTATTCAGACAATGGCTGAACGGAAATCGCCTCATTCATCATCTGATCAAAATCATCGGTTGTCATTTTATCCAACACACTGTTAATGCCATCTAACAATTCTGTATTTCCTTTTTTCACAGAAATTCCGATATTGATCTCTTCATCGGATACTTCAAAGTTATCATCGGTATCTGAAAAGTCGAGCATCTTCATATCCGGATATGCCGCACACGCTGCCATTGCAGTCGGCTTATCGGTAACAACCAGATCGGTTCTTCCACTCTCTAAAGTAACCAACATTGCCGGTGCGGATTCCTGTGCTGCCTGGATATCGGCATCCGCGATCTGTGGCAAGCAGGTATCATACCAGACAGTTCCAAGCTGTGATGTACAGGTTGCTCCCTTAAAATCTGTAATTCCCTTTGCTGATGCATAGCTACTGTCCGATTTTACTAAAGAAACAATGGACGCGTAGTAGTATGGCTTGGAGAAATCAACCATTTCCAGACGATCTGAAGTAATAGACTGTCCTGCAATGACACAATCAACAGTTCCGGACTGCACTGCCGGAACAAGTGAATCCCAGTCAAGTTTTACGATCTGTAAGTCATAGCCTAACTCGTCTGCAATCTTTTTGGCGATCATGACATCATAGCCATAGGCAAAATCGGAACTGTCATTGATCGCTACCGCTCCATTCGAATCATCTGCCTGTGTCCAGTTGTATGGTGCATAGCCACATTCCATTGCTACCTTTAATACTTTTGATGTGTCTGCCGTCTTTTCCGTAGCAGCGGCTGCTGCCCCGGACGCATCCTTTGTTGTGGTATCTGCTGCCTTGCTTCCACATGCTGCCATGGATACTGCCATGGTCAGTGTAAGTAATCCCGCTAATAATTTCTTTTTCATTTCTAATCCTCTTTTCTATAAATTTTTGTACAAAAAAAGAGGAAGCGACCTATCGCTTCCTCTTCGAAGTAATGATATTATGCACCTTTTTTCATCATTCGTCAAGTGCCATTTTCTATTTTACCTGTGGTAACTTTGCAAGAGATTCTGCAATCTGTTCATCCGTCGGGATCGTATCGCTCATCTCTCCATCATTGAATCTCTGATATGCAAACATATCAAAGTATCCGGTTCCAGTCAGACCAAATACGATATTCTTTGCCTCTCCGGTCTCCTTGCACTTCATTGCCTCGTCGATCGCTACCTTGATCGCATGGCTGCTCTCCGGTGCCGGAAGGATTCCTTCGATACGTGCAAAGGTCTCAGCAGCCTTAAACACTTCGGTCTGCTCTACACTTCTTGCCTCAAGCAGCCCCTGATCGTATAACTCGGATACAACCGAACTCATTCCATGATACCGTAATCCACCTGCATGGTTCGGGGATGGGATAAATCCGCTTCCTAAGGTATACATCTTTGCAAGCGGACATACCTTTCCGGTGTCACAGAAGTCATATGCATATTTTCCTCTGGTAAGACTTGGGCAGGATGCCGGCTCAACTGCAATGATCTGATAATCTGCTTCGCCACGCAGCATCTCGCCTGCAAATGGAGAGATCAGGCCGCCAAGGTTAGATCCACCGCCTGCACAGCCAATGACCATATCTGCCTTTACACCATACTTATCGAGTGCTGCCTTTGTCTCAAGACCGATGATCGACTGATGTAACAATACCTGTGTCAGCACCGATCCTAATACATAACGGTAGCCTTCCTGTGAAGTTGCAGCCTCAACCGCCTCTGAGATCGCACAGCCGAGACTTCCTGTCGTTCCCGGGAATTCTTCGTTGATCTTACGTCCGATATTTGTCTCCATGGATGGGGACGGTGTTACCTTTGCACCATAGGTACGCATTACCTCACGACGGAATGGCTTCTGCTCATAGGAACATTTTACCATGTATACCTGACAGTCCAGATCAAAATAAGAACATGCCATGGAAAGTGCCGTTCCCCACTGACCTGCTCCGGTCTCTGTTGTGACGCCCTTTAATCCCTGTTTTTTCGCATAGTATGCCTGGGCGATCGCTGAGTTTAACTTATGGCTGCCCGATGTATTATTGCCCTCGAACTTGTAATAGATATGTGCCGGTGTTCCTAACTTTTTCTCCAGACAGTATGCACGGACCAATGGTGATGGACGGTACATCTTATAAAAGTCCTGAATTTCTGCCGGAATATCAAAATAAGGCGTTTTATCATCTAATTCCTGTTTTGCAAGCTCACGACAGAAGATATTCGATAATTCATCCTCGGTTACCGGCTGTAAAGTTGCCGGATTTAAAATCGGTGCCGGCTTCTTCTTCATATCTGCACGCACGTTATACCACTGCTTTGGCATCTCGTTTTCTTCCAGATAAATCTTATATGGGATCTCTCTTTCCATATTTCCTCCATTCTGATACGCGCTCTGACACGTAACATTTCACTTTCTATCCTTTATCTTACTATATTACTTTACCAAAGTAAAGTGCAAATATCTTCTCTCATTTCATCATATCGCGAAGCCAGAACCTTAAATCGTTTCAATCAAAGTCTGTATATGCTGTGTTGCGATCGGATGATTCATTGTTTCATAAGTAATGATCAGATCCTCTCCCGGAAAGATTCCATTATCCATATATGTATGCACTTTTTTCACAAATCCCATCGCATATCTGGGATCATCCATTCTCCCAGCATGTTCCCAGTATACAATTCTTCCCGTAGTTACATTGAGAATTGTAAAATCCGGATATATGATCTGCACTTTCCCGGCTATCTGAAGTTCTAATGGTCGTTCATACTTATATCTCAGATATGTTTCCTTATGCTTTAACATATTTGCTAAGATCAGTTCTGATTTTGAACGCACCAACTCTCCATTTTCCGTTTTATAAATCAGATTTTCCGGATACTTTTGATTTACCTCATACACTTCATTCTTCCACTCCTTCAGGATCTCTGTTCTACTCATTCTTACTGGTGTTATAAGCTGCTTTCTGGCTTCTGTCATGGAATCATAAATATCATCCACCACTTTTTCATTATAAGCATGTGCAAAATCTTCGAGAAGCTGCAATTCCTTTTCCAATAACGGTTTCAGCTTGATATAATATCCTTTGTCTGCCAGTTGCTTTATCATCCCTGCATCCTGCTTGTGCAGATAGTGTTCTACACACTTATTATCATTTCGAATCTGTTGATAATAGTATATCTTACTCTCCCGCTGCTTGATCTTTAAGCCACCTTCGGGTGCCTTTTCTAATGCATCATTTATCATGGCTAATATCTGCTTTAAATTCTTAATCTTTTCCTGAACGATATGTCTGATAATATAATCCTCCTTCTTATTCTGCACCCTGACGGCTGCATCGTCTGCCGGCGGGGGCATGTTTTGCTCTGTTTATTGGATTTTCTGCACCCTAGCAGCTCTATTACTCGCCGGTTGGGTACACTTTTTCACTCTGTCTGCTGAGTTTTCTGCACCCTAGCGGCTTGACTATCTGCCGGCGGGGGCACTTTTTGCTCTGTTTAACCGTTTTTCTGCACCCTGATGGCTTCGTTGCATGCCGGTCGGGTGCATTTTCTTCTCTGTCTACCGGGTTTTCTGCACCTTACCAGCATCGTTACTAGCCGATGGGGCAGATCCACATGCTCCAGATATTCTTACTGTATTGAATTCTATCTTCTTATGAAAATTTCTGTCTGAAATGACAGATACCTGATATGTCCGGTCTTATCACCGGAAATGCGGAAAGATTCTGAAATGATATTCCTATCTGATACAATAACAGCCCCACATTTCTGTGGGGCTGTTATAAGATTCTTATTCGATCCTTATGACCAATTATTTGTTAGCGATTGCTGCCTGAGCTGCTGCTAAACGAGCGATTGGTACACGGAATGGTGAACAAGATACATAGTCTAAACCGATCTTGTGGCAGAACTCTACGGATGAAGGATCTCCACCGTGCTCACCACAGATACCTACGTGAAGGTTCGGGTTGACTGGCTTACCAAGCTTAATAGCTGTCTCCATTAACTTACCAACACCTGTCTGATCAAGCTTAGCAAATGGATCGTTCTCGAAGATCTTGTTGTCATAGTAAGCATTTAAGAACTTACCAGCATCATCACGAGAGAATCCGAATGTCATCTGTGTTAAGTCGTTTGTACCGAAGCAGAAGAAATCAGCCTCTGTAGCGATCTCGTCAGCAGTAAGAGCTGCACGAGGGATCTCGATCATAGTACCTACATGATACTTAAGATCAACACCAGCAGCAGCGATCTCAGCGTCTGCAGTCTCAACAACTACCTTCTTAACATACTTAAGCTCTTTTACTTCACATACTAATGGGATCATGATTTCTGGCTCGATATCCCAGTCTGCATGTGCTTTCTTTACATTGATAGCTGCACGGATAACTGCCTTTGTCTGCATCTTAGCAATTTCTGGATAAGTTACAGCAAGACGGCATCCTCTGTGTCCCATCATTGGGTTGAACTCATGAAGACCATCGATGATTGCCTTGATCTCTTCAACAGATTTGCCCTGGGAATCAGCAAGCTTCTTAATATCATCCTCTTCAGTAGGAACGAACTCATGAAGTGGTGGATCCAGGAAACGGATTGTTACCGGGCATCCTTCAAGAGCTTCATATAACTTCTCGAAGTCTCCCTGCTGATATGGAAGGATCTTCTCTAATGCAGCTTCTCTTTCTTCTACTGTATCAGAACAGATCATCTCACGGAATGCAGCAATTCTGTCTTCCTCGAAGAACATATGCTCTGTACGGCAAAGTCCGATACCTTCTGCACCCAGCTCACGAGCCTTCTTAGCATCTGCAGGCGTATCAGCATTTGTACGAACCTTAAGAGTTCTGAACTCATCAGCCC
>CACZPJ010000032.1 GCA_902782995.1 uncultured Lachnospiraceae bacterium
AACAGCAGGATTTTCCTTAACAGGCCGGGGTTTAAAAAAGTCTCTGACAGCATGCCAAAAATCAGTAACAGGATCACAAGAATCACCGCCGCAATCCTTCCTGCCAACCGATAACCACGCTGTCCTATTATGCCAGATGTCCGCTTTTCCCAGATCCGCTCCGTCATAACCAGCATCAGCACAACCTGTGGAACATAAAACAGATATTGCGGCAGAAGGCTTGCGATCGTAAGAAGGATTGCTTTTGGTCCGAGATTGACAATTCCCGAAACACATAAGAATCCAAATGCCCCTCCGCTCCATATCGCAAACAGCAGATATAACTGCTTCCAGAATCTGGTCAGACCCGCAGCAATGAGCAGTACAAAAACGGACATCCTGCACCGGAAAATATAAGAAAACAGATCTGCTGTCTGTACCTTTACATATTGAAGCTGTTCCAAATAATAAGTGTTAAAGATCCCAAACTCCTTCAAGCGGTCCGTACCGCTGACATTCGCGAGAAGGATTCCAAGAAAAAAAGAACCAAAGAAGACATATTCCAGAAAACGTACATTGCTTCGTACGTTTAAAATCTTCTTTCGTTCTTTTCCCATATACCTTGTTTTCATTTACTGCCTGCCACAACTCTTGTCTTTTTACTCCATCTTATGTCAGACCTGTAAAAATATGCAATCACTGGTTATACAGCTTATTGGCGTAGGCGAGGATACCTGCCACGGTCTTCGCATCCTGTATCCTGCCCGCATAGATCATATCACACAGCGTTGGAAGCTCCCATGTCTCAACTTCAATATCCTCTGCCTCATCAAAATGCTGTTTTCCCGGATGAAGCTCTGTTGCCAGATAAACATCCACCAGTTCATCACAAAAGGCTACCGTTGTCTTAAGCGACAACAGCTTCTCGATCCTGCCGGCATGATAACCGGTCTCCTCTTCTAATTCACGCACTGCACAGTCCTTCGTATCTTCTTCCTTCGTATCCCTTGCACCTGCCGGCAGTTCCAAAGTCATCCGCTCTAAAGCATTCCTGTACTGTCTGACTAAAAGAAGCTTCCCTTCGTCTGTCACTGCAACCACGGCTGCAGCTCCCTTTCTATGTGATACAAAATCCCATTTTTCCACTTTTCCATTCGGCAGTTCCATGTAATCGGAATAAATGTCTAAAATAGATCCCTTATGTTCTAATACCCGTTTGATTCGTTTGATTTTTGGTTCCATGGCCATCCTCTTTTCTATGTAAGACAGAAGCTGTTCTGTCTGCATTCGCACTCTCTTCTTACTATAATAATTGCAATTTCTCCGTGCATTCGCACTTTCGAAATTGCAACAAACACTCGCAATCCAGGCTATCACCCTACTTGCTCGTGTTTGACAGAATTATTATACCATATCACACTTTAATACTTTATTAATTTTTTTCTTTTTTTATTTAATTTTCATTTTGTTCATAGACAGCCAGGCGAATCTGTACTATTATTAATTCTGTCAGCCATGCTGATAATCTAGGATTGCGAGATGAATAAGATGAACAACCGAAAAGACAATTTGAAGAAACAAAAACGAACCCGAAATCTGATCTGTGCGGCATTCTGTGCAATACTTCTGCTCATTATCGTTACAGTGATCAACCTTTTAACCGGAGTCTTCAGCAAGTTCTTCCCGGCGTCTGAAAAGCTTCAGGATCTGGTAGATAACCTGAAACCTCAGACAACGGATACAGAAAGCATAACTCCGGCCGAAACGGAAAATGATACCGAAAGCAAGTATCTTTTTACCGTCTGCTTAGACGCCGGACATGGTGGAAAAGATATTGGATGTGACAATGGTTCCCGTAACGAGAAAGACGATACCTTAAAGATGACACTTGCTGTTGGTGAATATCTCACCTCCCAGAACATCAATGTTGTCTACACACGTTCCGATGATACTTTCTTAAAGTTATCCAAACGCTGTGAAGTTGCAAACAATGCAAAGGCTTCCTACTTTGTTTCTATTCACAGAAATAAAGGAGACGGATCCGGTATCGAAACCTGGATCTACAGTGATGCGGATGAAGAAACTACCGCTCTTGCAAATAATATTTTAAGCGGTCTCGAATCTGTCGGCATCCAGCGTAACCGTGGTGTGAAAAAAGGCACACAGCAGAGTGAATCCACGGATTACTACTTAAATAGCCACTCCAGCATGCCATCCTGTATCATTGAAATGGGCTTTATTAACGATGATACCGATAACCAGCAGTACGATGACAACAAGGATGCTTACGCAAAGGCTATTGGTGATGCAATTATCTCTACTTACAACACCTATCAGGCTGGTAAAACCAATTCCGATTCAGAAAAAGCGGACGAAGCCTTAAACAGCACGGAAGCAGATACTTCTACTGCAAGTGGTACTTCCCATACGATTTCCAATACTCCGGTCGACAACGTCGCTGCACTGGATAATACCACGCAGGACTGGGGTCCGGGATCAAACGTAGATGACCAGAACCGTCCGGTTTCTGCCATCTCCTATCAGGATAAATACGGAAAATACAATGCAAACTTTATCGCAGAAGGTGATCACAAGATCTATCTTACCTTTGATGAAGGTTATGAATACGGATGTACACCGGGTATCTTAGATACCTTAAAGGAAAAAAATGTAAAGGCTGTATTCTTTGTTACCAAACCATATGCAAAGGATGAGCCGGAACTGGTACAGCGAATCATTGACGAAGGTCATATGCTTGGAAACCACAGCGTCACACATCCGGCAAACGGACTACCTTCCCAGTCTATTGAGCAGCAGCAGAACGAAGTCATGGAAAACCACCAGTATATCAAGGATACCTTTGGATATGATATGCACTTATTCCGTTATCCTGCCGGAAAATTCAGTGACCAGTCTCTTGCTATTGTCAACAACTGTAATTACAAGAGTGTGTTCTGGAGCTTTGCTTACTTAGATTATGACGTAAATAACCAGCCGGATCAGACCGAAGCACTGAATAAGTTAGTCAGCAAGCTGCATTCCGGTGCGATCTATCTGCTTCATGCAGAATCCACAACAAACACAGCGATCCTTGGTTCCTTTATCGACCAGGCGCGTGCTGCCGGATATGAATTTGAATTATTTGATTAATCCATCACACAAAAAAAGAGAAAGACAGATTTATTTCTGTTTTTCTCTTTTTATATTTTCTAATATTCCATTCTTTTTATATATTTTGTTTCTATCAAATATTGCACAAACTGAAAAATCATCTATTTTTCGTCTTCCGGCAGACTATTTGCATAATGCAACTCATACTGTTGAATAGCCAAGTTATCAGACTGTATAAACAAAAAGAAAGTATCAAGAACATTACATTCTCGATACTTTCTGTCATTTACACTGATATTGTAGTGCTACTTCGCATAGTCAACAACTCTTGACTCACGGATTACGTTTACTTTAATCTGTCCCGGATATTCCAATTCAGATTCAATCTGTTTTGAAATATCGCGTGCTAATAATACCATATCAGCATCACTTACCTGCTCAGGAACTACCATAATTCGAATCTCTCTACCTGCCTGAATAGCAAAAGACTTATCTACGCCCTTAAATCCATTTGTAATATCTTCTAACTGTTTTAATCTGTTGGAATATGTTTCCATTGTCTCTCGTCTTGCGCCCGGTCTTGCAGCACTGATCGTATCAGCTGCCTGTACCAGACATGCAATTAAGGACTCCGGTTCTACATCGCCATGATGTGCCTCTACTGCATTGATAATGATCGGAGATTCCTTGTACTTTCTACATAAATCAACACCGATCTGGATATGTGAACCCTCAATTTCATGATCCACTGACTTTCCAATATCATGCAACAGACCTGCACGCTTGGCAGTTCTGACATCTACGCCGATCTCAGCAGCTAACAAGCCCGATAACTGTGCAACTTCGATCGAGTGCTTTAATGCATTCTGTCCGTAACTGGTACGGAACTTCATTCTACCGAGTAACTTCACAAGTTCTGGATGAATACCATGCACGCCAACCTCTAAAGTAGCTGCTTCGCCTTCTTCGCGGATCATTGTCTCTACTTCTTTCTGCGCTTTCTCCACCATCTCTTCGATACGAGCCGGATGGATACGTCCATCGACGATCAGCTTCTCTAACGCAATACGCGCAACCTCTCGTCTGATCGGATCAAATCCGGAAAGAATAACTGCTTCCGGTGTATCATCAATAATCAGATCAACACCTGTCATCGTCTCTAAGGTACGGATATTACGTCCCTCACGACCGATGATTCTTCCCTTCATCTCGTCGTTTGGAAGCTGGACAACAGAGATTGTTGTCTCGGCAACATGATCTGCTGCACACTTCTGAATTGCAGTTACAACGTATTCCTTTGCCTTTTTACCAGCTTCTTCTTTCGCCTGATGCTCCATCTCTTTGATCAATTTGGCTGTATCAAGCTTCACATCATCTTCCACAGTTTTTAATAGATATTCTTTTGCCTGTTCGGAGGTAAGACCTGAGATTCTTTCTAGTTCCCGTACACGCTCTTCATGGAGCTTCGTAATTTCAGCTTTCTGTCTGTTAATCTCTTCTTCCTTAGCTGCAAATCCCGCTTCTCTCTTCTCGATTGCTTCAAGCTTCTTATCGAGATTCGATTCCTTCTGCTCAATTCTACGTTCATTACGCTGAATGTCCGCACGACGTTCCTTGATCTCTTTGTCAAGTTCATTCTTGGTACGAATGGATTCTTCCTTGACTTCAAGTAAGGATTCGCGCTTTTTAGTCTCTGCGGTCTTCACTGCTTCATCTATTATCTCTCTTGCCTTCTCCTCTGCGCTGCCGATCTTCTTGGCAGATACCTTCTTCTGGTATGCAGATGCAGCAAAGTAAGTAACAGGAATAGCTACAACTAACGTGACGATTATCGCAATAACTACTGGCACAGGAGCACCTCCTTTATTTAGTTTTCATTGTACATTTTATAACAAAAATACATACTCATCTGTCATAAATAACAATATATAAATTTTATACTTAATTGCCTATTCTGTCAAGTAGTCTGAACATTTCATTGCACGTAAAACGTCTTCACTACGAAACCCTTTCCGCAGCAGAAATGCATATACTCTTCGCCTTTCCTTCTCATCCGCATTCGATGGATCATAAGCCTTTTTCCAAAGTAAGCTGCGGATCATCTCTGTCTCATCTGCCTCATATTCCTCACCAAACGCCTGCTCAATCGTCTGCTTTGCAATTCCTTTCCTAAGCAGATCTAACATCAGCCGCTTCCTGCTTCTGCTGTTCTGATAACACCTGATATAATTCTCAGCATATCGTGCATCATCAAGATAATGGTAACTCTTCACATAGGCAATCGCACCGTCAATGGCTTCATCCGGATACTCGCTCTGTTTCAGCTTCTCACGCAGATTCGCCTCCGTACGATCCATCTTCTCTAATAAATGCATTGCACGCTTGATTGCACGCTTGCCGATCACTTCATGTGCGATCTGATCGTACAGATCTTCTGTAACCATCATACCTTCCTTAAGCTGAAACTTCCGAACCTCCCCACGATACAGGATCCAGACGGTTCCATCATCTAAGCATACTTTTCTTCTGTTCTTCTTATATTCTTCCATCGTCTCTACCTGACGAATTACTTCTCCACCCATACGAATCCCCACTCCATGACTACTTACTCACCATATGCAGATACTTTTGTCTATAAAATCCGCATATAAACGTATGAAATTTCCTCTTCCTATGCAATGATAATTTCCACATAATGAAAAAAGAAATTGCACAAATAAAAGCCGGTATATTCTGGATTCTATTTGTGCAATCTTATGCCTCTGCAAGCACTGTGGCATAACTCTACACGCGCTCACCTGTTCCGATACTATTCGTTCTTATCATCTGCCTCTGTCACAGCCTTCGATTCTTCTGCTGCAGTCTGGGCTTCTTCATCTGCTGCTGCGTCACCAATCTTATAATGCGCTCTTACTTTCGCATCAATCTCTTCACAGACTTCCGGATGCTCCTTTAAGAAAGTCTTCGCATTCTCACGTCCCTGTCCGATCTTATCTCCATTATATGCATACCATGCACCGGACTTGTTCACGATTCCGACCTCGGCTGCAAGATCTAAAATATCTCCTACCTTCGAGATTCCTTCACCGAACATAATATCAAACTCAGCTTCCTTAAATGGCGGTGCGATCTTATTCTTTACAACCTTGATCCTTGTCCGGTTACCGACTACCTCTCCACCCTGCTTTAAGGATTCAATACGACGCACATCCAGACGGACGGAAGAATAGAACTTCAGCGCACGTCCACCGGTCGTTGTCTCCGGATTACCAAACATCACACCAACTTTCTCACGTAACTGGTTGATAAAAATTACAATACAGTTCGACTTACTGATGATCGCTGTAAGCTTACGCAGTGCCTGTGACATCAGTCGTGCCTGTAATCCCACATGGGAATCACCCATATCACCATCGATCTCGGCCTTCGGTACTAATGCGGCTACAGAGTCAACGATCACAATATCTACTGCACCGGAACGCACCATCGTCTCTGTGATCTCTAACGCCTGCTCTCCGTTATCCGGCTGTGAAATATACAGATTATCAATATCTACACCGATATTCTTCGCATATGCAGGATCTAACGCATGCTCTGCATCAATAAAGCCCGCGATACCTCCACGCTTCTGTACCTCCGCTACTACATGTAAGGCAACGGTCGTCTTACCACTAGACTCCGGTCCATATACCTCAATGATTCGTCCCTTCGGCAAACCACCAAGTCCTAATGCCAGATCCAGACTTAAAGAGCCTGTCGGTACGGTCTCAACATTCATATGGGTACTCTCATCACCGAGCTTCATTACCGATCCCTTACCATACTGACGCTCAATCTGTGAAATAGCGGCATCCAGTGCCTTAAGCTTTGCTTCCTTCGTCTCTTTTATTTCAATTGCTTCCTTCGATTCTCTTGCCATTTTTCTCCTCCACGCGAACCTATGTTCGTTTCTTTGTTCTAATAGTAGTATACTTTGTTCGAAAAGTCAAGACGCTTTTCCAAAAATATGTTCGATTTTCTTCTATGATACTCTCGGTAACTGGGATAATAAGATGAGAATGGGTGGTATACAGACCCGATCTTAGACTTGCGAAAAGAAATAAGAACAGCCAAAGCTGACTGTTCTTATATTATAAATAGAAATGTACCATGCGTCAATGTGAATCCTACTTTTTCATCTACTCGCTTTCAAACTTTCTACGCCAGAAGCTCCATCTTGTACCTCCATTCGCTATCATAACCAGGCTCAAAGCAACTGCTGCGAAAAAATCTCCATATGTTATCTCCATCATCCAGGCAAGTGCATTCAATGAAACTCCAAGCCAGAACTCTGTGTTTCCTGCATCCTTCTTATTTTTACAAACCAGGAGTACAAGTCCAGACACGAAAAGACATATTCCACCAGCGATCGGCGTCAATAAACTATCACAATATCCAACCTCGATAATGCCTAACAGGAATGCTAAAATTCCGCATATCATCTTCGTAAGTGCTTCTGCCTTCATCGGCAGATTACATAAATGAAAAATACCGCAGGAACATATTACTATTCCAATCATGATAATAGCCATTGCAGATTCTTCTACTGTAAGATCTATTATACCTAGAATGAACAAAAACACACCCGCAATTATATTTACGATACCTGCTTCTAATTTCCATTTATCCCGCACTTTTTTCCGAGTTGACGGCTGACTCTGTCCAGATGGTTGTCCCATCGTCGGATACAGCACGTTTTCTGGCTGTTGTATAACTGTCTGTGACGTAACCTGTGACTGATTGTACACATGCTGTTGACTTATTGACTGATCCGGACTTTCTACCGACTGTTGTGGTGTAGCCGAAGTCTGTTTTAACTGACAACCACATGCCGGGCAGAATCTTACCTGATCCGGAATCTCTTTTCCACAATTTCTACAAAACATTTTTCTGTTCCTCCTGTTCGATTAACGCTGCCGTTGCCTTTCCTAATTTCCGTATCAGAACATATTCATGCTGCCATACCCGTTTCGTTTTCAAATCCAGAATAATTGCAGACCGTGTCCGACCGAAACCCCAGAATGTTTCTACATACAGACGATACCGTCCATCCGGTGAAAATACATAATGGTTCAAAAAGAATCTTCCTTTTGTTTCCTTTTTGATTGCTCCTTCCAGATAATCTTTGGATGCACCTTTGATAAAGCAGAGATATAGAACCTTCATAAAATCCTCATGGCTGCACAGATCCATCATATGAGTTTCCGGCAGTTCTTCTTCCATCTCTTCCTGCTGTTCCTTTGGCACTACACCATCTGCTGTTGCCATATATACTTCGGACTGTGCTGACGTCCCCTGCTCTGACGCTGCCGGCTGCATCTGTACTGCCTGTTCTGTTGTATGCACTGCCGGCTGTACCTGTGGTTCTGCTGCATTCCCTGCCGGCTGCATCGTAACCTCTTCCTCTGAACCCACTTTAATCCCGCAATACGGGCAAAAAACTGACTGTTCTCTTAACTGTTTTCCACAATGTTCACAAAACATTTTCATCCTCTTTTCCGTGCATATCCTACACATTTATTTTTAATCCTGCTCGAAAACCGAACCTATCATATTTAAAATTTCATCGTCTGACATACCGTTTCCATTCACAGACGCATAGCAAACCGTACAATAATTCTCTGACTTACGCGCGATAAACTGTATGTAGATGTCTGCATTTTCTCCCCTATAGGAGCATCCTCCGGTAAATTCAACGACATCTCTTCCATCATCTGACTGAAAATAATCCCAGTTTGGATCTTCAAAAAAGTCGTCAAACGCTTCTCCATAAGTCTGATCCGGGTATAAATAC
>CACZPJ010000033.1 GCA_902782995.1 uncultured Lachnospiraceae bacterium
ATGGGCAATACCGAGGTAATGAACGTTGATCCGGCTGCTGAGATGAGCGAAGAAGATATTGATAAGATGCTTGAGCAGTCAGCAGAACAGGAAGCAGGAAGCTCTTCAAATGCGGAGGTGGCTGAATGATACTGAATTTACAGAATATCTACAAAGATTATCAGCAGGATAAGCTGGTAGTCCCTGTATTAAAGGATGTATCCTTTCAGGTAGAGGAAGGAGAATATGTTGCGATCATGGGACCATCCGGTTCCGGTAAGTCAACATTGATGAATATTGTCGGATGCTTAGACCGTCCGACTTCCGGTACTTATGAATTAGCGGGGCAGAATGTGTTAGCATTAAAGGATAAGGAATTATCCGCAGTCCGTTTAAATGGGATCGGCTTTGTATTCCAGAACTTTCAGCTTATGCCAAAAGAGTCCGCACTTGATAACGTTTCCCTGCCGCTCAGTTATGCAGGCGTGAAGAAGAAGGAGCGTAAGGAAAGAGCATTCAAGGCATTAGAGAGAGTTGGACTGGCAGACCGTGCAACCTTCCGTCCGAACCAGTTGTCCGGTGGACAAAAGCAGCGTGTTGCCATTGCCAGAGCAATCGTAAACCATCCGAAGATCCTGCTTGCAGATGAGCCGACAGGTGCGTTAGATTCCAAGTCCGGAAAACAGGTCATGGAGCTGTTCCAGAGTCTGAATGACGAAGGAGTAACGGTTGTAATGATCACACATGATATCAATATTGCAAAGCATGCAAAGCGTATTATGTATATTATCGACGGTGAGATATCCGAACATGTCAGAGAGGAGAAGACAGAATGAAAAAGAAAATCATAATTATCGTAATCGTCGTTCTTGTTTTAGTCTCTGCGACAGGCGGTGGACTTTTTGCTTACCAGTCCTACCAGAACAAGAAACTGGTAGTGGATGTTACCTCTGTTTCCAATCTGAACATGGGTTACTGGGAAAGTGATACGCAAAGCTATGGAACGGTAACGAATAATATCTCACAGGATATCTACTTAGATTCTGACCAGACCGTTTCAAAGGTATATGTAGAGGAAGGTCAGCAGGTAGCGATCGGTGATAAGCTTTTAGAGTATGATACCACACAGAGCGAACTGAATCTGGAAATGAAAAAGTTAGAGATCCAGGGGATCGAAAATGATATTACACTGGGTCAGAGAAAGCTTACCGAATTAAAGAACACAACACCGGTAGCAGATACACCGGTTCAGCCGGAACAACCGGAACAGCCGGCAGAGCCGGAGCAGCCAGCCCAGCCGGAGCAGCCGTCTACAGAGGTAGTAGAGGAAAAGTCCGGGGATGCATATAATTATGTATCAAGAACTGCAAAGCCATACGACGGCGAAGGAAGCGAAGAAAGTCCATATCGTTTCCTCTGTACCAAGAGTGCGTATGTAGTCGGAAATTATCTGAATTACTTAAAGAGTGAATCGAAGGTGGCAGTGTTCGAGATCCGCGAGGATGACAAGGAAGACGGAACACTGATCAGTTCCTGGACAGTCAATGGAGCTGCAATGGAAGCAACAGAGGACGATTCTAAGTGGTCGGTACTTGACAGACAGGAGATCACAGACGAGCCGGACACAGAAGAACCGGATGTACCGGATGTACCGGATGAACCGGACGAGCCGGAGACGGAGGAACCGGAGACTGAGACAAAGGAAACTTATACCGCAGATGAACTCAAAAAGGCGATCAACAAGCAGGAAAATGAGCTGAAGGATCTTGATATTAATAAGCGTACTGCGGAGCTTGAGTTAAAGAAGTTAGAAGACGAGTGCAACAATGGCGTTGTAACAGCAACGATCAATGGTGTGGTAAAGACCGTTCAGGATCTGGATAATCTTGCAAATGACGGATCGGCATTCTTAAGTGTATCCGGATCAGACGGACTCTATATCAGCGGAACATTAAACGAGATGCTGTTAGAGACAGTGAAGGTTGGCCAGGCGATCACAGCAACCTCCTGGGAGACAGGTGCGACCGTGAATGCAACGATCACAGAGATTTCCCCATATCCGAATACCGGTACTTATTATGGTGGAGACGGTAATCCGAACTCATCCTATTATCCATTTACCGCATATGTAGAGGATGCAAGCGGACTTTCGAATGGTGATGGCGTACAGATCTCCATGAGTACCTCAGATGCCAATGTGGACAGCAGCAAGATCATCTGTATTGACCGTGCATATGTACGGACTGAGAATGGTAAGTCTTATGTTTACAAGGCAGATGAGAATAACCGTTTAAAGAAGCAGTATATTACAACCGGTAAGATCGTGTATGGTCAGGAAATTATCATCAAGGGCGGCTTAAGCTTAGATGACAGGATCGCATTCCCTTACGGCAAGACAGCAAAAGAGGGTGTCAAGGTATCGAATTCAGATGACAGCGACACCATAGATGAATAGGAGGGAAGCAGATGTTTGAAAATATAAGATTATCTTTTCAGGGAATCTGGTCACATAAGCTGCGTTCGTTTCTGACAATGCTTGGTATTATCATCGGTATTGCAGCAATCATTGCGATTGTGTCCACGATCAAGGGAACGAATAAGCAGATCGAAGAGAATCTGATCGGTTCTGGAAGTAACACAGTAAAGGTTCAGTTGTATCAGGGAGACTGGACATATGATTTTTCCTATAATTCTGTTCCGACCGGTCTTCCGGTGATCTCTCAGGATGTGTTAAAACAGATCACGGACTTAGATGAGGTTGAGGAAGCATCCTTATACTTAAGCAGACAGGATTATGATGGTGTGTATTATAAGAATACCTCCTTATCCGGTGGATATGTGATGGGTGTTGATACGAATTATATGGATACCTGTAATTACATTATCCAAGAGGGAAGGGGATTTACCCAGAAGGATTTTGATGAATACCATAAGGTAGCATTGCTTGACAAGGATTCTTCCCAGGCGTTGTTTCAGGGAGAAGATCCGATCGGTAAGACGATCGAGATCAAGCAGGAGCCGTATGAGGTCATCGGTGTGGTAACGGAAAAGGATACATTTGAACCGGTTATCAATTCTATCGATGATTATTATACCTATATGCAGGATGCGAGTGGTAAGATCTATGTGCCGGATACGACCTGGTCGATCATTTATCAGTATGATGAGCCACAGCAGCTCGTTGTAAAGGCAGCAAGTACCGATGCGATGACCAATGCCGGTAAAAAGAGTGCAGATATTTTGAATGCAAATATTTCTGTTTCGGATGATTCGATCAAGTATAAGTCCGAAGACCTCTTAGAACAGGCAAAAAATATTCAGCAGTTAAGCCAGTCAACGAATACCATGCTGATCTGGATCGCCGGAATTTCCTTGATCGTAGGTGGTATCGGTGTTATGAATATCATGCTGGTATCTGTTTCCGAGCGTACCAGTGAGATCGGTTTAAAGAAGGCGATCGGAGCAAGAAAGAGCGTGATCTTAGGACAGTTCTTAACAGAGGCAGCCGTGCTTACGAGCATGGGTGGAATCATAGGTGTGATCGTCGGAATTGTACTTGCAGAAGTGATTTCGAAGATCAGTTCCACACCGGTAGCGATCAGTGCACCGGCAGCCGTAGTAGCAGTACTGTTTTCTATGGTGATCGGAATTGTGTTTGGTATGCTTCCTTCCTACAAGGCAGCAAACTTAGACCCGATCGAAGCATTAAGACATGAATAGAATGTAAAATCATAAACAAAAACAGAAGAAACATCGTATGAAAACAGAAAAGATGTTGCTTCTGTTTTTCTTTTCTTCTGCTTTTGAGAAAAATAAGAGTTGATGAAATTGGAAAAAATTACTATAATACAAGAATATGTTGGAAAATAGAGCATGCCCGTAAAGTGGGCAGAAAGGACAAGAGGATGAGGAGTATTATGAAGAAAAAGTATGGATTACATCTCATGCTTGCTGTACTGGTGCTTGCAGCCGGAATCTTTTTCGGAAGCACACAGGTAAAAGCGGCTGGTACTTATTCCATACAGGTCAATAAGACAACGAACGTAGTAACTGTTTTTACAGCAGACGGAACACCGGTAAAAGCATTTGTCTGTTCGGTCGGAAATGCAACACCGGTTGGAACCTTCCATACACAGGCAAAATATATCTGGAAGGAATTATATTTTAGTTCCTATGGACAGTATTCGACCAGAATCACGGGTTCGATCCTGTTCCACTCTGTACCGTACAATTCCATTAATAAGGCGGCACAGTCATATTATGCATACAATAAGCTGGGCGTTGTTGCATCCCATGGATGTATCCGTCTGACCGTTGCAGATGCAAAGTGGATCTATGACAACTGTGGACTGGGAACAACGGTCAACATCATAAACGGAAGTGCAGCCAATGACCCGCTCGGAAAGCCGGTTGCAATGCATATCCCGATGAGCGGAGAGGGATGGGATCCGACCGATCCGGATCCGGCAAATCCATACGCATCAGCGATGCCACACATCGATGCAGCGGCAGACAGCTTTAACGTATCTTACGGTTCGGAATTTAATCCATATGCTTATGTGACTGCATATGATTCACTGAATAATATTGTCAGTGGAAGTATGGCGATCGGTGGAAGTATAAACACCGGAGCACTGGGCAGTTACAATGTCAGCTATTCCGTAACGGATGCATTAGGAAGAAGTGCATCACGTGTCCTGACATTCCTTGTAGTAGACGATAAGCCGGCAACGATAAGCGGTGTAAAGAGTAAGCTGACAAAGGAATATAACAGTTCCATCAAGGTAAAGAGCAAGGTAACTGCAAAGACGGTAGATGGAACGAATCTGACGAAGAAGATTAAGATCAAAGTTATTTATCCGGGAAGCAAAAAGGAAAAGACCTTCAAGGGGAACAAGTTTACCTTTAAGAAAACAGGTACATATAAGATCAATTATTATGTAACCAATACACACAACAATAAGGTGACAAAAAAGACCTGTAAGGTTACGGTACGCGATACCAAGGCACCGGTTGTAAAGGGTGTAAAATCGAAAAAGACGGTTGAGTACAAGTCAAAGATCAATTATACCAAGGGTATCAGTGCAAAGCTTGTCAGCGGAAAGTCTGTTATGAAGACGATCAAGGTCTATGTGAAGGCACCATCCGCAAAGTCCTATAAAAAGCTGAGCACCAAGTCCATGAAGTCCTATCAGTTCACCAAGGTAGGAAAATATTATGTAAAATATGTCGCAACCAACCCAACCAGCAAAAAGACGACCACAAAGAAGATGACCGTCACGGTATGTGATACCAAGGCACCGGTTGTAAAGGGCGTAAAGACAACAAGAACACAGGAGTACAAGAGCAAGTTAGACTTAAAGAAGGGAATCACAGCGAAGCTTGTCAGCGGAAAGTCTGTATTGTCCACGATGAAGGTCTATGTAAAGGCACCATCCGATAAATCGTATAAGCTGTTAAAAGATGCTTCTGCTAAGAGCTATACCTTTACCAAGACAGGTACTTATCAGGTTAAGTATGTTGCAGTGAATGCAACCAGCAAAAAGACAACCACAAAGACTACAAAGATAAAGGTACAGGATACCAAAGCTCCGGTTCTTACGGGAGACTTTACGGATCAGACCGCAGAGTATGGAAGCAGTGTGAACCTGCTTGCAGGAATCAAGGCAGGTCTGGTATCCGGTAAGGATATGACAGCAGCGGTTACGGTTGCAGTGAAGCTGCCGGGAACAGACACCTTTGTAACGCTGAACGGTGCAGACGAGACGGCTGCATATGTATACAGCAAGACAGGTGAGTATCAGATCCGTTATGCAGTAACGAATCCGACGGGAAATAAAAAGACCGAGAGCATCCGTAAGGTGCTTGTACAGGATACAACAGCACCGGTCCTTGCACTGGATGAAACACTTCAGGCAGTATATGATGAAACCCTTGGATGCTATCAGATGAAGCTTGATCTTGCAGATCAGCCGGTCTTCGATCCTGCTAAGATAACAGCAGCACTGGTAAGCGGAACAGCCGTAGACAGCGCACAGCTTGGGTTACAGGTTACAAATGAAGCAGGAGATGTACTGACTGCGGATGAAACCGGTATTTACAGCTTTACAGCAGCAGGCATTTATACAGTATCGGTAACAGCGGCTAACCCATTAGATGCAAGTCATATGACAAGCCTTACGATCCGGATCGAAGTTACAGATCTTACAAATACACCATCTACGAATCCGTCAGAGGGAGAGGATACTACCGGTATTGAAACTGCTCCAGATACGGAAGCAGTAACAGAGGAAGCATCCGAAGTGATAACGGAAGAAGAACAGGAAACAGAAACCGAAATCGGAGAACTTTCTGAAGCAGCACAGGAAACCGAAAACGGAGACGCTGCGGTAGATGCTGTTGAGACAGAAACGGAAGCAGAAGAGACAACGGAAGAAATTACAGAAACAGAGGCAGAAGTTTTCTAATTTAATCCTTGCCACTGGGGAATAATGATTGTATAATAGGTCATATGAATGGACAGTGACGAAAGCTACGATTTGAGTGCTGTGTCAGAGAGCCGGTGGATGGTGTGAACCGGTACAGCAGAGAATCTTTCCACTTTCAGAGTCTGTGATGAGAGTCACAAGGGTCGTATCCTATATCATACGTCGAGAGGTCAGAGGAATCTGGCAATATGGGTGGCAACGCGGAAGAAGAATCTTTCGTCCCATGCAGCATAAGCTGTGTGGGATGGAAGTTTTTTTATGCGTACTTTTTTAGCACACCAAATCAGAATGCACAAGATGCAATGGAGGAAGAAATGATTGATTTAAAGTTTTTAAGAGAGAATCCGGAAGTCGTAAAAGAGAACATTAAGAAGAAGTTTCAGGATCACAAGCTGCCGTTAGTAGACGAAGTGATCGCATTAGATGAGCAGGCAAGAAAGACACAGCAGGAAGCAGATGCACTGCGTGCAAGCCGTAACACCTTATCTAAGCAGATCGGTGGACTGATGAAGGAAGGCAGGAAGGCTGAGGCAGAAGAGGTGAAGACACAGGTAAGTGCAAATGCCGCACGTCTGGCTGAATTAGAAGAGCAGGAGAGAGAATTACAGGAAAAAGTAACCAAGATCATGATGACGATCCCAAATATCATCGATCCTTCCGTACCGATCGGAAAAGATGATTCCTGTAATGTAGAGATCGAGAAGTTTGGTGAGCCGGTTGTTCCGGATTTTGAGATACCA
Source organism: uncultured Lachnospiraceae bacterium (assembly GCA_902782995.1). Lineage (GTDB taxonomy): Bacteria > Bacillota > Clostridia > Lachnospirales > Lachnospiraceae > Roseburia_C. The sequence continues at coordinate 7,208 of CACZPJ010000033.1, forward strand.
TATCATACAGACATTATGGAACGTTTTGACGGAATTGACTTAGATGCAGCAGGTAAGGTAGCAGGAAATGGCTTCTATTATCTGATGGGCGATATTGCAAGGATCCATTCCGCAGTGATCTCTTATGCAAGGGACTTTATGATCGACCGTGGATTTACTTACTGTGTTCCACCGTTTATGATCCGAAGCAATGTTGTAACCGGTGTTATGAGCTTTGATGAGATGGATGCCATGATGTATAAGATCGAGGGCGAGGATCTGTATCTGATCGGTACTTCCGAGCACTCTATGATCGGTAAATTTATCGACACGATCAATGATGAGGAGAAGCTTCCATATACACTGACCAGTTATTCTCCATGTTTCCGTAAGGAAAAGGGTGCACACGGTATCGAGGAACGTGGTGTATACCGTATCCACCAGTTCGAGAAGCAGGAGATGATCGTTGTATGTAAGCCGGAAGAGTCTAAGATGTGGTATGACAAGCTCTGGCAGAATACGGTAGATCTGTTCCGCAGTCTGGATATCCCGGTACGTACCTTAGAGTGCTGTTCCGGTGATCTGGCTGACCTGAAGGTGAAGTCCTGCGACGTAGAGGCATGGTCTCCAAGACAGAAGAAGTATTTCGAGGTCGGAAGCTGTTCGAACCTTGGCGATGCACAGGCAAGAAGATTAAAGATCCGTGTAAAGGGTAAGGATGGAAAATATTTTGCACACACCCTGAATAACACCGTTGTAGCTCCACCTAGAATGCTGATCGCATTCTTAGAGAACAACCTGAATGCAGATGGAAGTGTAAATATTCCAAAGGCATTACAGCCATATATGGGCGGAAAAGAGAAAATCGTTCCAAAGCACTAATCATATGACGGATAGAAGTAGATAGGAGACGGGGGCAGATAAGATCTGCTTCCGTTTTTTTTGTATAGCAGCATTGTGCAAAATTAACAAATGACTTGAAAATATTACGAAAAATTGCTACAATATACCTATACTATGTAAGGGATTGGAGAGCTACTTATGAATTGGAACATACACTATGATGTCTGCGCGATCATCATTGAGCTTCTGCTGCTTTGTCTGTTTTTATATAAGAAGAATTCACCATCGAAGGTGAACCGGATCTATCTCGGATTTTTGAGTGCAGCGATGGCATCAACGGTGCTTGATATTATTACGGTGTATATGATTTCATATGTAGAAGCCATCCCACGGTTTTTGTGTTATGCGGCATTGGTACTTTATTTTCTGGCAGCACATGCATCGGTATTTTTATATACGGTGTATATCCGGTTCCTGATCGAACGGGTTTCACTGGTGAAGCAATGGAAGAAACGGCTTGTGACAGTGCTCGCCGCAGTGGACTTTGTACTGGTTCTTACGAATCCGCTGACAAAGGGGATTTTCTATTTTGATGCTTCTGGTCACTATTGTAATGGACCGCTGAAGATCGTGGTGAATTGCATTCTTATGCTGGCACTGCTTATCAGCTTAAGTGCAGTCATCCGTAACCACAATGCATTTTCCGCAATGCAGCGCAATATTGTATATTTTTTCATGATTTCAAATATGATAGCGATCGTGATACAGACGGCTTTTCCACGGCTGCTGATCACACAGTTTTTCATGATGCTTGCGGTACTGCTGATTTATATGACCTTGCAGAATGCAGAGGATTTTGTGGATTCACAGACGCAGCTTTTGAACCGCACGGCGTTTATCGATGCATTGAATGATAAGATCACAAGAAAAAGTCCGTTTGATGTGATCGTAGTCAAGCTGCATGAGTTTCGCAATATTAACGATATGATTGGCGTCAGAGCAGGTACGAAGCTGCTCTGTCAGGTCGCAGATGGTCTAAAGACAATGGAGCAGGAGTGTGAGATTTACCGTGTCAGTGGCATCAAGTTCGCGCTGATCGTTTCCTGTGAAAAAAGAGAAGCCGTGTTAGAAGCGGTACGGGAGTGTTTTGCCTCACCATTTGAGATCGGGGAGGTAGCACTTAAGCCCCAGATCCTTACCTGCGTGGTCAGTTATCCCCAAAATGTGCTTTCCCAGCATGAGATGGAGAATGCGATCCAGTATTGTATCGCGAACGCAGAAAAGAACGGGGAATTGGATACCGTTTATGCAGATCCGGATATGTTAAAGAAGATGCGCAGGGCATTAGATCTTGATAAGCTGTTAAAACAGGCGATCAAAGAGAATCGTTTTGAAGTGTACTATCAGCCGATCCGCAACGCAGTGACCGGGGAGTATCATTCCGCAGAAGCGTTGATCCGGCTCTATGATGAGACATATGGCTTCATCAGCCCGGATGAATTCATTCCGCGTGCAGAGGAAAACGGCATGATCCTTGCGATCGGTGAACTGGTATTTGTGGAGGTCTGCCGTATGATCCATGATAATGACATCCGCAAGTATGGCATCGAATATATCGAGATCAATCTTTCTGCGGCACAGTGTGTACAGAAGAATCTCTGCGATATGTTTGGAACAGTGATGCAGAAGTATCAGATTCCATCGGAGATGATCAACTTAGAACTGACGGAGACCGCGACTGTGCAGTCGAGTGAAAAGCTTGCAGAGTTTATGCACCAGATGAACAGGCAGGGCATACATTTTTCGCTGGATGATTTCGGAAGCGGATTTGCAACGGTGCATTATCTTTTTTCCTATCCGTTCCATATTGTAAAAATAGACAAGGAGATCGTCTGGGCTGCCTCAAAGCAGCAGAAGGCTTCTGTTACGCTGCGCCATACGATCGAGATGATAAAGGAATTAGAGCTGCATATTATCGCAGAGGGTGTGGAGACACAGGAACAGGCAGACATGTTAGCGGAGATGGGCTGCGACCAGTTTCAGGGGTATCTGTATGCAAAGCCGATGCCGGAGCAGCAGTTCGTGCAGTTTTTGGCAGAAGCAGCATGCGTGGGATGATAAAGTGTGTGCGAAAGCGCACACTTTTGTCATGTAATGGGAAGATGCGTCCTGTTGCGTAAAGCGTGAAAGGATATGCTCATATAAAAATGCATAAATTTTGAATAAATATGCAAAAAATTTAAACACTATTTGTTGTGCGAAAAAGGTTGAAAAAAAGTGTATGATATGATACACTTTTTACAATTTAGGTATTGTGATATCTGTGTGCAGCAATATCATAATGCAGGAGCAGATAGACTGTTATGTGAATGGCAGATCTGTCTGGATAAGAAGAAAGAAAAAGAAAAATAATTTTTTTTTTTTGGGAAAAATTAGAAAGGACAGGGTGAACGAATGAAAGCTTTTCTTATACTCGAAGACGGGAATGTATTTACCGGAACCAGCATTGGTTCTACGAGAGAAGTGATAAGTGAGATTGTATTTAATACTTCTATGACAGGATATCTGGAGGTGCTGACCGATCCATCCTATGCAGGACAGGCAGTAGTTATGACTTATCCGTTGATCGGTAATTACGGAATCACACCGGATATGGAGTCCGGACGTCCATGGGTAGATGGATATATCGTAAGAGAATTATCCAGAATGCCAAGTAATTTCCGCGAGGAGGGTACGATCCAGGACTTCCTTACGAAGCATGATATTCCGGGAATCGCAGGAATTGATACCAGAGCACTGACGAAGATCCTTCGTGAGAAGGGTACCATGAATGGTATGATCACAACAGATGAGAACTATAATATAGAAGAAATCATTCCCCGTTTAAAAGCATATACAACAGGAAATGTTGTAGATAAGGTAACATGTAGTGAAAAGCGAGTATTAGAAGGCAAAGGAAAAAAGGTTGCACTGATGGATTTCGGTGCGAAAAATAACATTGCCCAGTCTTTAAATAAACGTGGCTGTGAAGTTACGATCTATCCAGCGCATACATCTGCCGAGGAGATCTTAGCAGCGGATCCGGACGGAATCATGTTAAGCAACGGACCTGGAGATCCAAAGGAATGCAAGGAGATCATTGCAGAGGTGAAGAAGTTATATGATTCAGACACGCCGATTTTTGCAATCTGTCTGGGACATCAGTTGATGGCACTTGCAACCGGAGCAGATACCCATAAGTTAAAATACGGACATCGTGGTGGAAACCATCCGGTCAAAGACTTAAAGACAAACCGTGTCTATATCTCTTCACAGAACCATGGTTATGTGGTAGACACCGATACCTTAGATGAGAAGATCGCTAAGCCGGCATTTGTAAATGTAAATGATGGAACCAACGAGGGACTTGAGTACATCGGAAAAAATATTTTCACCGTACAGTTCCATCCGGAAGCATGTCCGGGACCACAGGATTCCGCATATCTGTTTGATCGTTTTATTGAGATGATGGGAGGAACAAAATAATGCCAAAGAATAAGGATATTAAAAAAGTATTAGTAATCGGTTCAGGTCCTATCGTAATCGGACAGGCAGCAGAGTTTGACTATGCAGGAACACAGGCATGCCGTTCCCTGAAGGAAGAGGGAATCGAGGTTGTCCTTGTTAACTCCAATCCTGCAACTATTATGACAGATAAAGATATTGCAGATGAGGTATATATTGAGCCATTAACTGCTAAGGTATTAGAGCAGATCATTTTAAAGGAAAAGCCGGACAGTGTCCTTCCTACACTTGGTGGACAGGCCGGACTGAACCTTGGTATGGAGTTAGCAGAATCCGGATTCTTAGAGAAGCATGGCGTGAAGCTGATCGGTACAACTGCTGAAACGATCTTTAAGGCAGAGGATCGTCAGGCATTTAAGGATACCATGGAAAAGATCGGTGAGCCATGTGCGCCGTCTTTAGTTGTACATGATGTACAAAGCGGTATCGAATTCACCAATACGATCGGTTATCCGGTTGTACTTCGTCCGGCTTATACTTTAGGTGGAAGCGGCGGCGGAATCGCTCATAACGAGACAGAGCTTGTAGATATCTTAACAAACGGACTTCGTTTAAGCCGTGTCGGAGAGGTATTGGTTGAGCGTTGTATCGCAGGCTGGAAGGAAATCGAGTACGAGGTAATGCGTGATGCCAACGGTAACTGTATTACCGTATGTAATATGGAAAACATTGATCCGGTCGGTGTGCATACCGGTGACTCTATTGTAGTTGCACCTTCCCAGACATTAGGTGACAAGGAATACCAGATGCTTCGTACATCTGCATTAAATATTATTTCCGAACTGAATATCACAGGTGGATGTAATGTACAGTATGCGTTGAATCCGGATTCTTTCGAATACTGTGTAATCGAGGTAAACCCACGAGTAAGCCGTTCTTCCGCACTTGCTTCTAAGGCAACCGGATATCCGATCGCAAAGGTAGCAGCCAAGATCGCTTTAGGTTATACCTTAGATGAGATCAAGAATGCGATCACCGGAAAAACATACGCAAGCTTTGAGCCGATGTTAGACTACTGTGTTGTCAAGATCCCAAGACTTCCGTTTGATAAGTTCATCACTGCAAAGCGTACCTTAACGACACAGATGAAGGCAACCGGTGAGGTTATGAGTATCTGCAATAACTTTGAAGGAGCCCTGATGAAGGCGATCCGTTCCTTAGAGCAGCACGTAGACTGTCTGATCGCATATGATTTTGACAAGCTCTCGGATGAGGAATTAGACAAGGAGTTACAGGTTGTAGATGACAGACGAATCTTCTGTATCGCTGAGGCGTTAAGAAGAGGCGTTTCCTATGAGAAGATCCACGAGATCACCAAGATTGATTTGTGGTTTATCGATAAGTTAGCGATCATCGTTGAGATGGAGAACCGCTTAAAGAACGAAGAACTCACACCGGAATTATTAAAAGAAGCAAAACGGATCGAGTTCCCGGATAATGTGATTGCAAGAATTACCGGAAAAGAAGAAGCAGATATCAAGCAGATGCGTTACGATAACGGCATCATTGCAGGCTTTAAGATGGTTGATACCTGTGCGGCTGAGTTTGAGGCTTCTACGCCATATTACTATTCCGTATTCGGAAGTGAGAATGAGGCAGCCGAGACGAACGACCGTAAGAAGATCTTAGTCCTTGGTTCCGGCCCGATCCGTATCGGACAGGGTATCGAGTTCGATTACTGTTCCGTACACAGTACCTGGGCATTCGCCAAGGAAGGCTATGAGACGATTATCGTAAACAATAACCCGGAGACAGTTTCCACAGACTTTGATATTGCAGATAAGCTTTACTTTGAGCCATTAACACCGGAAGATGTTGAGAACATTGTCCGCTTAGAGAAGCCGGACGGAGCTGTTGTACAGTTCGGTGGACAGACTGCGATCAAGCTGACGGAAAGCCTGATGAAGATGGGTGTAACCATCCTTGGAACAAAGGCAGAAGATGTCGATGCGGCAGAAGACCGTGAGCTGTTTGATAAGATCCTGGAAGAGACAAAGATCCCAAGAGCAGCAGGTGGAACGGTATTTACCGCAGAGGAAGCAAAAGAAGTAGCTAACAGACTTGGTTATCCGGTACTTGTCCGTCCGTCCTATGTACTTGGTGGACAGGGCATGAAGATTGCCTTTAATGATGAAGAGATCGAAGAGTTTATCGGAATCATCAACCGTATCGCACAGGATCATCCGATCCTCGTTGACAAGTATTTACAGGGTAAGGAGATTGAGGTCGATGCAGTCTGTGACGGAACGGACATTCTGATTCCGGGTATCATGGAACATATCGAGCGTACCGGTGTACATTCCGGAGACAGTATTTCCGTATATCCTGCACCGACGATCAGTGAGAAGGTAAAAGAGACACTGACCGAGTACACCAGAAGACTTGCAAAGGCACTTCATGTGGTAGGTCTGATTAACATCCAGTTTATTGTTATGGATGAAGATGTATATGTCATCGAAGTAAATCCACGTTCTTCGAGAACCGTACCATATATCAGTAAGGTAACCGGAATCCCGATCGTAGATCTTGCAACTAAGGTTATCATCGGAAGCACGATCAAGGAACTCGGATACCAGCCGGGACTTCAGCCGGAGGCAGATTATATTGCAATCAAGATGCCGGTATTCTCCTTTGAGAAGCTGCGTGGAGCAGAGATCAGCCTTGGACCTGAGATGAAGTCCACCGGAGAATGTCTTGGAATCGGTAAGACCTTCAACGAGGCACTCTATAAGGCGTTCTTAGGAGCAGGCGTGACACTTCCGAAATATAAGCAGATGATCATGACGGTAAAAGATGCAGATAAGCCGGAAGCAGTCGGCGTTGCAAAACGTTTCGAAGCACTTGGTTATAAGATCTATGCAACCAGAAGTACAGCGAAGTACTTACAGGAGCATGGAGTCAATGCATTACGTGTCAATAAGATCACACAGGAATCTCCGAATGTCATGGATCTGATCCTTGGACATAAGATCGATCTTGTCATTGATACACCAACCCAGGGTAACGGAGATAAGAACCGTGATGGATTCCTGATCCGTCGTAATGCGATCGAGACAGGCGTATACTGTATCACTGCAATGGATACAGCCAATGCCTTAGCAACCAGCTTAGAGCATGCACACGAAGAACTCACCTTAGTAGACATCGCAAAAGTGAAAAACGTGTAAAAATTTTAAAGCATATAGAGTAAAACCCAGCCACCACGGAACGAATACAGATATTCGTTCTGTGGTGGCTGGGTTTTTGCTTGTGCGCAGCAAATGATGAAAAAATATGATTCTCTAAATTTTTTCTAAAATAAGTGGTAAAGTACTTGTATTTAAGATGATTATCATCTATGATGACAGAAACGTAGATTGATAATTTTTAAAATTCTATATTATCTATTTCATTTCGTACTTATTCTTGCAGCAATCCAGATGATAATAATTAGAAAACATTTGTATAACGTTTATATCTGCATTATTTTGGGGAGGATTTATGATGAATAATACAAAGGAAGAGACGTTGTTTTACCCGGAGGGATATGCATTTAATCTTAGTGATTTTGCATTGTTTTTATCAGTAATGAAGAATCCGAGAGCTTATGAATGTGTACTGAGTATTATTTTAAATGAGCCGGATATTAAAATGAAAGAAGTAAAAGTAGAACATGTGGTATTAAATAAATTCGGTAAACGTGCGATACGACTGGATGCATGGGGAATGACAACCGATGACAGGCAGATTGATATGGAAATGGAAAATAGTGCAGATCGAGATTCACTGCCTAAGCGCACACGTTATTATCAGGGATTATTAGATACACCAATTTTAAAATCAGGGAAAGATACAAAGTACCGGGAATTGCCATCCTCGATTATTATTTTCATTACACAGGATGATATTTTTGAAAAAGACCGGGCAATATATACATTTACGGAGCAGTGTGAGGAAATACCGGGACTGCATTTAGATGATGGAACAAAGAAGATTTTCTTAAATATGACAAGTAAAAACGGTTCCAAAGAATTAGTCAGTATGTTACAATATATGAAAAACACAACACTTGAGAATCCGGACATAGAAGTACGTGATGCACGCATCACAGAACTGGATCGGATTGTGTCGGAAGTGAAAGAATCAGAGGAATGGGAGGAAGTGCAGATGAACATTCTTGAGATTGGAATCGCGAAAGGACGAGCGGAAGCTGTTATTGATATACTGAGAGGCTTGGGAAATGTGCCAGAGAATTTAACGAAATTGATTTTGGAGCAACAGGATCAGGATACCTTAAAGGACTGGCTCCTGCTTGCTGCACATTCCGGATCTGTAGAAGAATTTGCCGGAAAAATAATGAAATAGTAGTATTGCATTCACAAATAAAATATGCTATCCTCAATTTACATGAATGCAAAAGCGAAGATATGAATTCCACTTATTCATGCAAATATTGCCCACCATTTTTATGGTTAAGCCCATACGGACAGGCGGGGCAACTGCCGCGGGTGGCGAAAGGCCACATTATTGATTGAGTTCAGTACTCGAATTTTATAAGATGATTACTTCATAATCGAAGAAAGCGCCACATCACTTGTGAAACGGTCAATAAGAGTAGCATATTTATTTGCTGTATAAGCTCGGAATAGTTTTTGTGAATAGAGATAGAAGAGAAGAATTTTCTGTTTTCGGATAAAAGCTAGAGAAAGACACAGGCAGGTGATGAAGATCACCTGCTTTTTTTATGTAATAGGAAATCCCGTTGGAATTCCAGGTACAGCAAAGCAAACCTGCACACAGGCTTGATATGCGCAAGAGATAGCGCAGGAATGGCGATTCGTGTGAAAATAGATTTTCACACACGAGATTTGTGTCTGCGCGCACTTGACACAAACCCGCTATGCGCACTTATTGTGAGCAGCGCAAAAAACGTGCGCAGAAATGAGGATTAATATGAACTTAGATGCGCAAAAGCACGCACCGGTATACGAAGCGTTGGAAAAATTACGGAAAAAAAGAGTCGTGCCATTTGATGTGCCGGGGCATAAGCGTGGACGCGGTAATCCGGAATTACGCGAACTGTTAGGAGAAGCCTGTGTCAGCTTAGATGTCAATTCCATGAAGCCGTTAGACAATCTCTGTCATCCGATGTCTGTGATCAAGGAGGCAGAAGAGCTTGCGGCAGAGGCATTTGGTGCGGATCATGCCTTTTTTATGGTCGGTGGGACGACCTCTTCTGTGCAGAGCATGGTGCTTTCCGCGTGTAAGGCGGGAGATAAGATCATCCTGCCGCGTAATGTACATAAGAGTGTGATCAATGCACTGGTTCTTTGCGGGGCAATTCCGGTGTATGTGAATCCGAAGGTCGATGACAGACTTGGCATTTCACTTGGCATGGAATTAGATGAGGTAGAGCGGACGATCCAGGAGAATCCGGATGCGGTCTGTGTGTTTGTAAATAATCCGACATATTATGGGATCTGCTCCGATCTGCGTGGAATCGTAAAGCTGGCACACGAGCATCATATGCTGGTTCTGGCGGACGAAGCACATGGAACACATCTGTATTTTGGCAAAAACCTGCCGGTCAATGCGATGGAGGCAGGTGCAGATATGGCATCGGTATCCATGCATAAGTCCGGTGGAAGCCTGACACAGAGTTCCTTGCTTCTGGTCAATAAAACCGTGAACTGGGAATATGTCAGCCAGATCATCAATCTGACACAGACGACAAGTGCATCTTATCTGTTGTTATCGAGCCTTGATATTTCAAGAAGAAACTTAGCACTCCGTGGCGAAGCGTCCTTTGCAAAGGTGCAGGAGATGGCAGAGTATGCAAGGGAAGAGATCAATCAGATCGGTGGCTATTATGCATATGGCAGGGAACTGATCAATGGAAAAAGCGTCTATGACTTCGACGTGACAAAGCTTTCGGTGTATACAAGGAACATCGGACTTGCGGGAATTGAAGTCTATGATCTGCTGCGGGATGAATATGATATACAGATCGAATTCGGAGATATTGCAAATATTCTTGCATACATATCGATCGGAGACCGGATACAGGATATCGAGCGTTTAGTCGGTGCACTTGCAGATGTCAAGCGGCTTTATGCAAAGGATTCCTCTAAAATGTTAGAAACGGAATATATCACACCGAAGGTGTGTATTTCCCCACAGAAGGCATTTTATGAGAAAAAGATCTCCATGCCGATCCGCGAGACAGAAGGCTGTATCTGCGGAGAATCCGTGATGTGCTATCCGCCGGGAATACCGATCCTTGCACCGGGAGAGCTGATCACGCGTGAGATTATCGACTATATTATGTATGCAAAGGAGAAGGGCTGTTCCATGCAGGGAATGGAAGATCCCTATCTGGAAGAATTAAAGGTTGTCTGGAGGGAGTAACAGATGGAATTATGGTTTTCGGATTATCATACCGATAAGGTAAAGGTGTCAGTCAAGGTGGAAAAACAGCTGTTTGGTGAGCAGACCGAGTATCAGCGTTTAGATGTCTTTGAATCAGAGGAATTTGGCAGGTTTATAAGCTCGGACGGAAGCATTGTTTTTTCGGAAAAAGATGAATTTACCTACGATGAAATGATCGTGCATGTGCCGATGGCAGTGCATCCGAAGGTAGAAAAGGTACTTGTGATCGGTGGCGGAGATGGCGGTGTTGCCAGGGAACTTGGCCATTATACAGAGATCAAACAGATTGATGTGGTAGAACCAGATGAGGTCTTTGTACAGGTATGCAAGGAATATTTCCCGGACAATGCCTGTGGACTCGATGATCCAAGGGTGACGGTATACAATCACGATGGACTGCGTTTTCTGCGTAACAGGCATGAGGAATACGATCTGATCATCAACGATGCGATCGATCCGCTCGGGCATACCGCGGGACTGTTTACGAAGGAATTCTATGGGAACTGTTACCGGGCATTGCGGGAGGATGGAATGATGGTCTACCAGCACGGAAGCCCATTTTATGATGAAGATGAGGAGTCCTGCCGTGCAATGCACCGTAAGGCGAGCCACAGCTTTCCGATCAGTAAGGTATATCAGGCACATATACCGACATGTTCGTCCGGCTACTGGCTGTTTGGATTTTTATCGAAAAAGTATCATCCGCTGCGCGATCTGGATGAAGAACGATGGAATGCGCGTGGCATACAGACCTGGTATTATACGACCAATCTGCATAAGGGAGCATTTATGCTGCCGAAGTATGTAGAGGATCTGTTAAAAGAAGAAGAGGATTAAGGCTGCATACAAAAAGCAGCTTATAGAAACAGAAAATGTTTTCGCATATAACGAGAAAGGTGAGGTTAAGGACATGGGAAAATTATTAATTATCGGATGTGGTGGAGTAGCAGGAGTAGCAATCCATAAGTGCTGTCAGAACAGTGAAGTGTTCGAAGAGATCTGCATTGCAAGCAGAACGAAGGAAAAATGTGATGCAGTCAAAGCGGAATTAGAAGGAAAGACCAAAACCGTGATCACAACTGCAAAAGTCGATGCAGACAATAAGGATGAACTGGTGAAGCTGATCAAAGAATACCAGCCGGATGCAGTTTTAAATGTTGCACTCCCATATCAGGACTTAACGATCATGGATGCCTGCTTGGAATGCAAGGTAGATTATATCGATACCGCGAATTATGAGCCGGAAGATATTGAGGAACCGGAATGGCGTGCAGCCTATGATAAGCGTTGCAGGGAGCTTGGATTTACCGCATATTTTGATTATTCGTGGCAGTGGGCATATCAGGAGAAGTTTAAGGAAGCAGGGATCACGGCACTGCTTGGAACAGGCTTTGATCCGGGCGTAACCAGTGTATTTACGGCGTATGCCTTAAAGCACTATTTTGATGAGATCGATACGATCGATATTTTAGATTGTAATGGCGGCGACCATGGATATCCGTTTGCAACGAACTTTAACCCGGAGATCAATCTGCGTGAAGTATCTGCCAATGGTTCTTACTGGGAAAACGGACACTGGGTAGAAGTAGAGCCGATGTCTATCAAAAGAGAGTATGATTTCCCACAGGTTGGCAAAAAGGATATGTACCTGTTACACCATGAGGAGATAGAGTCCCTTGCCAAAAATATTCCGGGCGTAAAGCGCATCCGTTTCTTTATGACCTTCGGACAGAGCTATCTGACCCATATGAAATGCTTGGAGAATGTCGGAATGCTTTCCACCACACCGGTGATGCATGAAGGACATGAGATCGTTCCGATCCAGTTTTTAAAGACACTGTTGCCGGATCCGGCATCCCTTGGTTCGAGAACCGTCGGTAAGACGAATATCGGCTGTATTTTTACCGGAAAAAAGGATGGAAAAGAAAAAACAATCTACATCTACAATGTGTGTGACCATCAGGAATGTTATAAGGAGGTCGGCTCACAGGCAATCTCTTATACCACAGGTGTTCCGGCAATGATCGGCTCTGCACTTGTTGTAAACAAGACATGGGAGAAGCCGGGTGTCTTTACCGTTGAGGAGTTTGATCCGGATCCATATATGGACATGTTAAACAAGTTCGGACTTCCATGGGTGGTTGATGAGCATCCGCAGACTGTAGAGTAAGGGAGAAAACGTGGAAGAGAAGATAGTACGATCCGTACAGACACCATGTTATGTGGTGGATAAAAAGAAGCTGAGAGAGAATCTTCGTATCCTGCATGAGGTGGAAGAAGCATCCGGCTGTCATATTTTACTGGCGCAGAAGGCTTTTTCCATGTATGCCCTCTATCCGTTGATCGGGCAGTATATCAGTGGTACAACTGCAAGCGGGCTGTATGAAGCAAGGCTTGGCAGGGAAGAGATGGGAAAAGAGAACCATGTGTTTGCACCAGCCTATAAGGAAGCAGATATCCGGGAACTGAATCAGATCTGTGACCATCTGATCTTTAATTCCTTTGCGCAGTATAAGAAGTATCATGCGCTGTGCCCGGATGTCAGTATCGGGATACGTGTCAACCCGGAGTGCTCGACGCAGGAAGGTCATGCAGTCTATGATCCCTGTGCACCGGGTTCGAGACTTGGTGTGACGATCGGTGAATTTGAAGAGGATCTGCTTCTTAGCGCAGATTCTGATATCGAAGGACTGCATTTTCATACGCTTTGTGAGCAGAATGCAGATGATCTGATCACGACCTTTGTGGCATTTGAAGAGAAGTTTGGCAGGTATTTATCCCATGTGAAGTGGTTGAATATGGGAGGCGGCCATCATATTACAAGAGCGGATTACGACAGGGAAAGGCTGATAGATCTGATCCGGCGGATACGAAAGAAGTATCAGATCGAGGTGTATTTAGAGCCGGGCGAAGCGATCGCCTTAAATGCCGGATATCTGGTCACCGAGGTTATGGATATTGTAAAAAATGAAAAACAGATCCTGATCCTTGATGCATCTGCTGCCTGCCATATGCCGGATGTATTAGAAATGCCATACCGCCCGCCGCTTCAGGGTGGGTATCCGGATGGGGAAAAGCCCTATTCTTACCGTCTGTCTTCTATGACCTGTCTTGCAGGAGATGTGATCGGAGATTACAGCTTTACGCATCAGATCAAGGTAGGAGACCGGCTTGTTTTTGAAGATATGGCGATCTATTCTATGGTAAAAAACAATACCTTTAACGGAATCCCACTGCCGGATATCGATCTGTTAGAAGAAGATGGTACGATCCGGGTCATCCGTAGGTTTGTATATGAGGATTTTAAAACACGTCTGTCATAAGACACCGGATGCAGAAGGCAAGGAAATTCATAGGAAGGAATCTGATTAGGAGAAAAGGATGGCATTGATCGTAGATAGAAAGCCGGCAGAGGATGGATTCTTCATGCCGGGAGAATTTGAAGCGCATGCAGGCTGTATCATGGTATGGCCTTACCGGCCGGGTTCCTGGCCGCATGGTGCGGTTGCAGCAAGGAAGGCATTTGTCCGTGTGATAGCAGCCATTGCAAAAAGTGAAAAGGTCTATGTAGGAGTAAGAACTGGGGATATAAGATCCGCAGAAAAGATGCTGCAGAATATCAGCAATGTAGAGTTGTTTTTATGTGAAACGGACGATGCATGGGCAAGAGATATTGCTCCGACATTTCTTACGAACCGGGAACATCAGGTGCGGTGTGTGAACTGGGAGTTTAATGCATGGGGCGGTATTTATAACGGCTTGTATGCAGACTGGGAAAAGGACAATCAGTTTGCAGGATTTTTTGCGGAAAAATACGGATATAGCTGTTATGATGCAGCACCTTTTGTCTTAGAGGGCGGAGCAATCCACAGTGACGGAGAAGGAACGGTTCTTGTTACCGAAGCCTGCCTGCTTAGTCCGGGAAGAAATCCCGGTCTTTCTAAGGAACAGATCACACAGAAGCTAAAGGATTATCTTGGTGCAAAGCAGATACTCTGGTTGCCAAGAGGAATCTATCTCGATGAGACGGATGAACATGTTGACAATGCATGTGCATTTCTCAGACCGGGGGAAGTGGTACTGGCATGGACCGATGATGTAAATGATCCACAGTATGCGCTTTCCCATGCCACGCAGCAGTTTTTGGAACAGGCTGTGGACGCTAAGGGCAGAAAGCTTAAGATCCATCATCTTCCGATACCGCAGCATCCGGTTTGCGTCCGGGCAGAAGAACTCGAAGGCTATACCTTTGAAGCGGGTGAGGACATAAGAGAGGCAGGCGAACGGCTGGCGGCTTCTTATGTGAACTTTTATTTTTCAAACAAAGCAGTTGTGATGCCGGTCTTTGGCGGTGAGAATGAAGAAAGTGACAGACAGGCAGCGGATATTCTGCAAAGCCTGTGCCCGGAGAGGGAGATCATCCCGGTCTATGCGAGGGATATTCTCTTAGGCGGTGGAAATATTCACTGTATTACCCAGCAGATCACGGCTGGAATCAAGGACAGCCTATCGGTATCTGCCGGTATATGGAATAAGCACTGACAGAGGTCAGCCACATCATGGAAAAGAGATCACAGGAAAGGTTTGGAAGTTTCTGTATGGAATTTATAGGAGAAGAGATGGAACAAAAAGAGAAAACAAGAAAAGTGACAGTTGCAGCAATTCAGATGCAGTGCAGCCGCAAGCTCGAAGAAAATCTGAAAAAAGCAGAATATTTTGTGAGAGAGGCTGCAAAAAAAGGTGCGAAGATCATATTACTTCCGGAGCTTTTTGAACGTGAATATTTCTGCCAGCAGAGACAGTACGAATTCTATGCGTATGCAAAGCCGGCAGATGAGCATCCGGCAGTGTTAATGGCAAAGCGTCTGGCAAAGGAGCTTTCTGTGGTACTTCCGGTCAGTTTTTTTGAAAAAGCTGGAAATGTGCTGTTTAATTCGGTTGCATGTGTGGATGCGGACGGAGCAGCGCTTGGAGTATATCGTAAGACCCATATTCCGGATGATCATTTTTATCAGGAAAAGTTTTATTTTACACCGGGAGACAGTGGATTTCAGGTGTTTGATACAAGGTATGGAAAAGTTGGCGTTGGCATCTGCTGGGATCAGTGGTTTCCAGAAACAGCGCGTTGTCTGGCACTTTTGGGTGCAGAGCTCATCCTGTATCCGACAGCCATTGGTTCAGAACCGGTATTAGACTGTGACAGTATGCCGCACTGGAGACGCTGCATGCAGGGGCATGCGGCTGCCAATCTGGTGCCGGTTGTGGCTGCAAACCGGATCGGAACAGAGACGGTGGAGCCTTGTGAAGAAAATGCCGGACAGTCCTCAGCACTGACATTTTACGGATCGTCCTTTTTAACGGATGAGACAGGAGGACTTCTTGCATCTGCTTCACGCGATACGGAAGGCATTCTGACTGCGGAATATGACTTTGCAGAGATCGAAAAAAATCGCCTGTCATGGGGATTATTCCGTGACAGACGACCTGATATGTATCATACGATTATAGAAAAACAGAAGTAGATTACTTTAACTTCATGCGTTTTGGAGCAGGAGCTGCCTGCTTTTTCGGGGCATAGGTAGGACCTGTGTGCTCAAGCTGGGCGATACCGGTGTGGACTGTGGAAACAGGTGCATCCTCGTATCGTCCTTTTTTGATGAGATCTGCCCGCTTTTCACGGAAGTTATCTGCCATCTGCTTTAGATTTGAATCCGCATAGAACTGCTTCAACGCCTGCTTGTCGATGACGATCCGGTTATCCATGGTCTTCATGGTATCTGTGACCTGCAATTCAGCAAATACCTTTGGATCGCGCAGATCATAGACCTGATTATCACGGAAGCTCAAAACGAGTGGCTGCATAAAGTTATCCGGGTTATCCATAAGAACCATTGCCTTTTCGTTTGTCGAAAGCTCTACACAACTGCCGGTTGGAAGGATGTGGATGCTTCTGGATAAGGCATTGACCGCCTTCGGATCATAGCGGTTCGGATATTCGAACAGATACTTGATTGCAACGATCTCCGAAACAGGTGCTTCATCAAGATCCATTGCAGTCATGCGGTCGAAGGCATCTGCAACCTTAAGAATCTGTGCACCGTTTCCAAATGTTCCGGACACTTCCTGACCGGACTTTGTAACATCGGTAAGGGTAATTGCCTGCTCGATGATCTTGAGCGTCTGGGCATCTAAGAAGCTTCCATCCTCCGGCTTTAACTTCTCAAATCCCATCTTCCGGCATTCCTGAATGATTGCCTGATCTGCGGTTGTAGTCTGTCTGCCTTTTTCAAGAACCTCCTGTGGCACGTACAGATATCCGATATCATAGAGCAGGGCAGCACTGACTGCGGCGGTCTGTACCTCGTAGGTTAAGTTCATCACATGTGAGATCATAGCGGTTAAAATCGCAGTACTGATCGAATGCTTATAGATGAAGTCATTTGCGCTGCGCAGGTTCTGTGTAAAATTGAGCTTGTGATCTAACGAGCCATAATTTTTCACAATCTGCTGCACCAGATCATAGAGCTGCTCCGGCTTTTTGCCATCACGGATCTGTTCCATGCAGGTGCGGAGCTGGAACATGGTAATCGTCTGGAACTGTTCGAAAGCAATATCTTCATCGGAAAGAGGCGGAGCCGGTTCGGCAGGCTCAAGGATATAGATCCCGATCAGTTCGAAATTCTTAATACTTTCAATACCCTGGGCATTCAGTTTTGTATCTCTTTCATACAGAAGAACGCCAAGCTTATTATAAATAGGTTTGGCCAGACGCATTCCGGGCTTTAAGTCACATGTCTTAACAAATTGCATCCCAGTCACCTCCTAAAAAAATCTAAT
>CACZPJ010000034.1 GCA_902782995.1 uncultured Lachnospiraceae bacterium
CCCATGCCGTCATTATACATCATCTCGGTATCACCCATGCCTTCGTCGATCATCTCGGTACTATCCTGATTGTATAATGGTGAGCTGTAATCTACATCTTCTGCATTGGTAACGGTCTTCATGCCTTCTTCCATACCGGTAAGCGGCCATGCAATATAATCATCCTCTGTCAGTCCGGACTTAATCTCATATTCGTCCAGATCCTCGTCATACTCGCCTAATTCTACGGTACGTTTCTCTAACTTCTCTTTGTCATTTGCAACCCATACATACGGATCACCATCATTCTGGATGATGTAACTACTGAATAACCAGATACCATCCTTTTTCTCGCCCTGACCCATATCCAGCTCAATGTATACGTGCTGTCCTAAGATCAGACCATCCATGGAATCTAATGCAACATAAAATGGATACTTTGTCGTAGTGGTTGTATCATCACTGCTGCTGTCAGAATACATATCATTGCTGCTTGTAACGGTATTCTCTGTATCGATCTTACTGATCGTTCCCTTCCATGTTAAGGACTCATCGACACGGGAACGGATAATAACCGGCTGTCCTGCATTGATCATGCTCATATTCGTCTCGTTGACAATTCCCTTTACCTGATACTCACCGGTTGCAAGGATCGTCATATAAGCTGCACTGTTTCCATTGTCATCCATACCGTTTTCATTGATCGACTTTACCACACCTGCGATCTTACTTGTTACTACACAGTTATCGATCGAATTCTGAGTCTTATCGATCTCTGACTGTTTGCTCTTACGATTGTACTCTGACTGCTTGATAGAAGCCTGTGCAGTCTGGATCTGTGTTGTATACTCAAACTGCTGGTCTGCCGGTGCTGATGCCTTCTCTGCCTGTAACTCGGCAATCTGTGTGTTATAACCTGCAATCTCATTTGCAATATTCTCTAACTCTAACTTCTGCTGCTCTAACTGTAATGCAAGATCTTCTGTATCATAGGAGAATAACTGATCGCCCTCTTTGACTTCGTCACCCTCTTTGACAAATACTTCCTTGACGGTACGGTCACCATCCTTATTCACATCCCAGGAACCCTGTGGTTCAACCACACCACTGTAGCGGTTATTGTCTCCGCCATACTGGGACATGACTGTTGATACCGTCTGGACGAATACTTTGTCCTCTGAACCGCCTGCCTTATGACCGATCTTTCCGGAAAAATACAGCCCCCCGACTGTTGCGGCTGCCACAAGAACAACCACTCCGATGATAATTCCCACTTTCTTTTTGCTCATTTTCTTCCTCCTAATATTTGAAGTCTCTTTATCATGAAATCCACGGGGTGCGCATCTTACGATCAAGCATGCATGCTTGATTTTTGCTATATAGGACTTCCAACGGATTTTTCTATACATCAAAAAAGATAGCCGTGAATTTACCACTCACAGCTATCTTATCATTTAAAACTTAGGAAAACAATTCTAGTTTCTTAAAATTTACTTAATATGGAATTACTTTAATGGATATTTTTTCGTCAGGCTCTCTACCAGTGCCTTTGCTTTTTCCGCTGCCGGCTCGCCTTCTTTGATCATCATTGCGATTGCTTCTGCGATCACATCCATATCCTCTGTATTCATACCTCTTGATGTAACAGCCGCTGTTCCAAGACGGACACCACTTGTTACAAACGGTGACTTCGGATCGTTCGGGATCGTATTCTTGTTACAGGTAATATTTACGGAATCTAATAACTTCTCGACTGCCTTACCGGTCAGATCATAGTTTGTCAGATCTACTAACATCAGATGGTTGTCCGTTCCGCCGGATACGATCTTGATGTCTCTTTTCAACAATCCCTGGCATAATGCCTGTGCATTATCCACGATTCCCTGCTGATATACCTTAAACTCCGGCTGTAATGCTTCCTGTAAGCAGACTGCCTTTGCTGCAATGACATGCATTAACGGACCGCCCTGGATTCCCGGGAATACTGCCTTATTGAAGTTATACTTGTCTGCTGCTTCCTGATTGCAGAGGATCATTCCACCTCTTGGTCCACGCAGTGTCTTATGGGTTGTTGTGGTAACGACATCTGCATATGGGATCGGGCTTGGATGAAGCCCTGCAGCAACTAAGCCTGCGATATGTGCCATATCTACCATCAGAACCGCTCCGCATGCATCTGCGATCTCACGGAACTTCTTAAAATCGATCGTTCTTGCATATGCACTTGCACCTGCGATGATCATCTTCGGCTTGCACTCTAATGCGATCCGTTTTACTTCCTCATAATCAATGAAGCCTTCGTCATTGACCCCATACGGTACAATATGGAAATAAGTTCCTGAGAAGTTGACCGGACTTCCGTGTGTCAGATGTCCGCCATGGTCTAAGTTCATACCCATAACCGTATCGCCCGGTTTTAAGATTGCAAACTGCACTGCCATGTTTGCCTGTGCGCCTGAATGAGGCTGGACATTGACATAATCACAGCCAAACAGCTTTTTTGCACGCTCGATTGCAAGATTTTCCACTACATCCACACAATCGCATCCGCCATAATATCTC
This sequence comes from uncultured Lachnospiraceae bacterium, assembly GCA_902782995.1. Taxonomy (GTDB): domain Bacteria; phylum Bacillota; class Clostridia; order Lachnospirales; family Lachnospiraceae; genus Roseburia_C. Next base: position 2,542 of record CACZPJ010000034.1, read on the forward strand.
TTTCCCGGATAACCCTCTGCGTATTTGTTTGTCATAACACTTCCCATTGCAGACATAACTGCCGGGCTTACCCAGTTCTCGGATGCGATCAGCTCAATATGACTGTTCTGACGGTCAAATTCTGCTGTGATCGCATCTGCCACTTCCTGATCCACTTTCTGGATATCTTCCAATGTATACATCGCATTTTCTCCTTTAGCATTTTCTGTTGCTACTTAGTATAGGATATTTAGTGCCGATTTTCAAGCACTTTTACTTTATCACATTAAAATATTGCAGAAGCATGCAGACAATACCACACGATTATGATCTGTAAGATCAGAATTGCCGGCATTCCGATCACAAAGTACCAGTGCTTTGTCTTATGGCGGAACAGATACATACCCGCCCAGGTTCCAACACTTCCTCCGATCAGACTGACGAAAAATAATGTCTTCTCCGGTATCCGCCATGCATGCTTTTTTGCCTTTGCCTTGTCGATCCCCATCACAGCCACCCCGATCAGATTGATCAGGATCAGATAAGCCGCTATTAACTTATATTCCATATAATTAAACACACCTTTCCATCAGGAATTTCCTATAAAGATTCGGGTGTCAAAAGGTTCTTTCAAATTTTGCCTTTTGAATTTTTAAAAAGAACCTTTTGACACCCGAATCCTATAATGTAAAAACGCGCCGGCATCAGTGCCGGCGCATCCATTATTCTGATTACTTCTTTGCTTTTTCTTTCTTCGCGAATCTTGTACGGAATACATACCAGATCTCTGTTGCAATACAGATAGAAGAATAAGTACCGCTGACGACACCAACCATAAGTGGAAGTGCGAATTCCTTGATGGATGTTACACCAAGGATATAAAGTAGGAATACCATTACAAAGGTTGTGATCGATGTATTTAAGCTTCGTGAAATCGTCTGTGTGATACTCTTATCTGCAACGGTCTTTAATGTCTCAGCATCTGTACCGCGGGTTGTCTTAAGGTTCTCACGGATACGGTCAAAGATGACGATCGTATCGTTGATCGAGTAACCGATGATCGTTAACATAACTGCGATAAACGTACTGCCGACAGACAGACGAAGCAGGGAGTAACAGGTCAGGATCACTAATACGTCATGGATCAGTGCAAGGATCGCTGCGGTAGCAAAACGGATGTCACTGAACCGGAACCAGATGTAGATAAGCATCAGGATCGTTGCAATGATCACTGCCCAGACTGCATCTGCTGTCATCTCAGAACTGATCGTGGAGCTGATATTCTCAGCAGAGATCGTAGACTCATCTACACCAAGCTTGTCTGCGAGTGCACTGTTTAATGCCTCACGTTCGTCAAGGTCAAGGCTGCGTGTCTTGATAACAACTTCATTGCTTCCCTCTACCTTCTGGAACTGGACGTTGTTATCGCCTGTTGCATCTGCAACGACCGGCTCTACCTTTGAATCAAGATCTGCAAGAGAGTAATCCTTACCAAGATCTGCGGTAGTAGCTGTTCCGCCCATGAACTCAAGGCTGTAGTTTAAGCTGCCTTTGCCATTTGCCTTATTGACACCCATGCCGACAAATCCGGCTGCAATGATCACAACAGAGATAATGAAAAATACATGTCTCTTGCTGATAAAGCTGATGGATCTGCGATCCTTCTGCGTACCATAGAACTTGGCATCCTTAAATCCAAGTGCATATAACGCATTCATTAAAAGTCTTGTTACGACAAGTGCCGTAAACATCGATAAGATAATACCGATTGCCAGTGTATAAGCGAATCCCTTAACAGTACCGGATCCCTTGATACCTAATACTGCTGCTGCGATCAGTGTTGTGATATTACCATCGATGATCGCAGATAATGCTTTCTGGAAACCTGTCTTAATTGCGGTTGAAACCGTCTTGCCGCTTGCAATCTCCTCACGGATACGTGCGAAGATAATAACGTTCGCATCTACCGCCATACCAATAGAAAGGATAATACCTGCAATACCAGGTAAGGTAAGTGTTACTTCGAATAAGTAGATGACTGCTACTACAAGCGCAGAATAAATTGCAAGCGCGATCGTTGCCGCAACACCTGCAACCCAGTAGTAAGCGATCATAAATACTGCGATCAATGCAAGACCGATAGCTGCTGCCTTTAATGCAGTAGAAATTGCCTCATTACCAAGCTGTGCCCCTACCACCTTAGACTGTAACTCCTCTAACTTTAAGGACAGAGAACCGATACGGATCGAAGATGCAAGATCCTCTGCTTCCTGATAAGTACTCATACCGGAGATCTGTGCCTTTCCTCCGGTAATTGCTTCATTTACCTTTGGTGTGGAAATTGCTTCATCATCATAATAGATCGGGCAGATCTTACCAACATTTGCGGTAGTAACATCCGCGAACTTCTTTGTACCTTCGTCATTTAAGGTAAGTTCAACGACGTATTCCTTATTCTGCATCTGGTCATTGATCGTAGCTGCCTGTGCATCCGCTACATCATCACCGGTCATATAGACATTTCCCTCCGGATCCTTGAATTCCAGGGAACCCGGCTTACCAAGATCCTCTAAGATCTGGTTGGCATCTTTTACACCAGGGATCTCAACCGTGATACGGTCATCACCTTCCTGATATACCGCTGCCTCTGTACTATAACCCTCAACACGCTTCTGTAACTTATAGATCGTATCGCTCATCTGCTCTGCAGTCGGATTATCCGATACAACCTGGTAGGTGATACTTACACCACCTGCAAGATCAAGACCAAGCTTGATATTCTTATCTTCTCCGGTTCCGGTAGAAGAAAGAATGATGGATGCGTAATATGCAAGTCCTGCCAGTGCAAGAAGCAATGCAAGAAGGACTGCAACGCCTTTACTTTTCTTCATTTTGGTTACCTCTCCTATATTTTATTCTTCTTCCGCTAAAGCGGCCTTTATCATGATCGCGCATTCCACACGTTTCTTTTGTAATGCACAGCCGATATCATATGCATCATGGATGTCTCCATGGAAATTATAGGAATTTGCCGCACAGCCTCCACTACAGTAGAATCTTGCAAAACACTCCCTGCATTTTGGCTTTGCATACACATTACAGCACTTAAACTCATCACAGATATCGGTACGTTTGATACCCTCTGTCACATTGCCTAACAGGAAGTCCTCATTTCCGACAAACTGATGGCATGGATATAAGTCACCCCATGGTGTTACTGCAAGGTACTCGGTTCCGGAACCACAGCCGGATAAACGCTTTGCCACACAAGGACCACCCTCAAGATCAATCATAAAGTGGAAGAAATTAAAGTCCTTTCCTTCCTTATGACGACGGATCATCTCTGCTGCAAGCTTGTCATATTCTTCGAATAACTGTGGAAGATCTTCTTCACGCAGTGCATAATCATCCGTCTCCTGTGCAACCACCGGCTCTACGGAGATCTGCTTGAATCCCAGATCCGCCAAATGCAGCACATCGTTGGAAAAGTCCAGATTATTGTGTGTAAAAGTTCCTCTTACATAGTAATTGTTCTGACCTCTGCTGTCTGCGAACTTCTGGAACTTCGGTACGATCGTATCATAGCTTCCCTGTCCGCCCCGGAACGGTCTCATATGGTCATTGACTTCTTTTCTTCCGTCAATGCTCAATACAACGTTTGCCATCTCTTTGTTGGCAAACTCCATGATCTCATCATTTAAAAGGATTCCGTTTGTCGTAAGGGTAAAACGGAAGTTCTTATTATGTATCTTCTCCTGCTCTCTTCCATAAGCCACAAGATCTTTTACCACCTGGAAATTCAGAGTCGGTTCCCCACCAAAGAAATCCACTTCAAGATTCTTACGGTTACCGGAATTGGCGATCAGAAAATCTAACGCCTGCTTACCTACCTCATAAGACATCAGCGCACGTCTTCCATGATACTCGCCTTCCTCTGCGAAACAATATCTGCATGCAAGGTTGCAGTCATGTGCAATATGCAGACATAATGCCTTTACCACTGTCGGTCTCTTCTTGAAGTCCGTAATATAATCCTCATACTGATCCTCGGTAAAAAGCTCCTGATTTGCTTTTAATTCCTCGATCTCCTCAAAGACCTCATCTAATTCTTCCTTTGAATACTTATCCTTCAGTTTTTCGATAATGGTGCCGCGGTCTTCCGCTTCGTATAACGCAATCACATCATAGGTTGCATCATCTACTACGTGGATCGCACCACTGTTCACATCCAGAACAATATTATAGCCGTTATTTTTATACTGATGAACCACTACAATATTTCCTCTCTTTCTA
>CACZPJ010000035.1 GCA_902782995.1 uncultured Lachnospiraceae bacterium
GATCAAGATTCCCTTGCCCTGCATCTGTGCTGCGATCTGCGTACTTTTTCCACCCGGTGCAGCACACAGATCAAGCACATACTCTCCCGGCTTTGCCGCAAGATATTCTGCCGGTGCCATTGCACTTGGCTCCTGGATATAATAGACTCCTGCATCATGGTACGGATGCTTGCCCGGCCGGTCTTCCTTTGTGTAATAATAGCCATATTCCGTCCATGGCACCGGTGTAAGCGTAAATGGATTCTGTGCAAAAAATTCTCCGGTCTGTCCCTTTAACAGATTCAGCCTGAGTGCCTGATACTTCTCACTGTCATAGCTTGCCACAAAATCCTCATATTCCGATTGCAGCATCTGTTTCATTCGTTCCGTAAATTTCTCTGGAAGCATGCTTAATTCTCTCCTATCATTTCGCGGATCTGCCCCTCTGTGCAGGCAACCTCTTTTTCAAATTCCCTTGACGAGATCAGATGACAGCCCTGTCCTAAGATGATGATCTGCTCTAATCCATCGGAGGTAACAACAGTCACCTGATACTTCCTGCCATTCTCGTGCGCAAACTTTTCGATAAACTGGTCAGCCGTTTCTGCCTCTTTGGTGAAAACAACATGGATGTTGTGATAATCAAAGACCTCCGTCGGATGTCCCTTGATCCGGTATGCATCAAATACCGCGATCAGTTCACAGCTTTTCATTCCCTGATAATTGCAGAGGATATCTAACAGCTTGTCCCTTGCACTGTCAATATTGATCTTCGCAAGTTCGTTTAATTCCTCCCATGCAAAGATCACATTGTACCCATCTACCAACAGATATTCCTTCTGTTTTTCCTTCGGAGCATATGTCCGTGTTACGCCATACTGCGGTGTGGCTTTCTTTTTCATCCAGGTCTTGCGCTTTGCATGCTTACTGCTGCGGTTCGCATAGGATGTCCGCTCTATGATCGCATCGATCTCTTCGATGTCGATCCAGTCCTCCACACGTCTTGCGCCCTGCTTTGCAACACAGATGCTCTCCTGCTCCTTCTGTTTCTCATCATCTAGGACACTTGGTACATGCATATGGGATGGAACTTCATACCATGGCACAATGTACCCTGCTCCATGTGCACAAAAGACGGAATCCGGTGTTTCCTCCAGATCACGTTCGGCATCATACCCTCTTTGTGCGATCACTTCCTCGGTATTGTGGCATGGTGCATAGCCGCAAAGCTCTACCCTCAGCCTGCCATTTCCCTTCGTATAGGAAATCACCTCCCGCGGATAATCACGCATCGTAGCAACCGGGGCGATTCCGGTAAGTAATACCATGCCATCCTCTAAGGTCTGTGGCGCATCACACCGTCCGTACATCTTCTCAACATCCGTCATGGCACGTCCCACAGCATAGTCCGGCACTTCTAGGGAAAACCGGTAATATGGTTCTAACAATACCGACTCTGCCTGCATCAGTCCCTGACGCAGTGCACGGTAGGTTGCCTGTCTGAAATCGCCACCCTCGGTATGCTTTATATGTGCACGTCCTGCTACTACCGTTATCCGCATATCCGTGATCTCCGATCCGGTCAGTACTCCATGGTGGATCTTTTCCCGGAGGTGTGTTAAAATCAGCCTCTGCCAGTTCTTATCGAGCACATCCTCACTGCAATCGATTTCAAATTCCAAACCGCTTCCTGCTTCGAGCGGCTCTAAGAGCAGATGCACCTCCGCATAATGACGGAGCGGTTCAAAGTGTCCGACACCCTCGACGGTATCCGCGATCGTCTCCTTATACACAATATTGCCGGCACCAAAAGTCACTTCGATCCCAAGCCGCTTTAGGATCAGATGCTTTAACACCTCGATCTGGACTTCTCCCATCAACTGCGCCTGTATCTCCTGCAGCTTCTCATTCCAGACAATGTGAAGCTCCGGCTCTTCTTCCTCGATCTTTTTTAGATCTGACAGCATCTTTGCCTGACTGCATTCCTCCGGGAACCGGATCTGATAACTTAAGACCGGCTCTAATAACGGCAGATTTACACCTGTCTCATGTCCGAGTCCCTGTCCCGGAAATGTTGTGCCAAGCCCGGTCACTGCACAGACCATTCCTGCTTCTGCCTCGTTTACCGTCTCATACTTTGTACCGGAATAAAGCCGGATCTGATTGACCTTCTCTTCTGCGAATGGCATCTTCACCTTCAGACTTCCACCGGTTACCTTAAGATAGGTCAGGCGGTTGTTCGCCTCATCCCGTGCGATCTTAAATACACGCGCACCGAACTCCTCTGGATAGGCGATCTCATCCATATACTCTGCCATTCCATCTAAGAATTCCTGTACCCCGGTCAGCTTTAAGGCAGATCCGAAGTAACACGGAAACAGCCTGCGTGTACGGATCAGATGCCGGATCTGTTCTTCCTCTACCCGGTCATTTTCCAAAAAATATTCCAGTGTATCTTCCCCGCACACTGCAACCGACTCTGCAAAGCTCTGATATGCGTCCCCGGCAGAATGTGCCTCCGTAAAGTCCACACATCCATCATCGAGTGTAGTCTTTAATTCCTGCATCAGCCGCTTTTTATCTGCACCCGGCTGATCCATTTTATTTACAAAAAGAAAGACCGGTATCTGATACTGCGCAAGCAGCTTCCATACCGTTCTTGTATGTCCCTGTATGCCATCGGATGCACTGATCACTAAAATAGCATAGTCTAAGACCTGAAGTGTACGCTCCATTTCCGCAGAGAAATCCACATGACCCGGGGTATCTAGCAGCGTGATCATCTTATCTTCTAACGACAATCTTGCCTGCTTGGAAAAAATAGTGATCCCACGCGCCCGTTCCTGTTCATCGGTATCTAAAAATGCATCCTGATTGTCCACACGTCCAATCTTGCGGATGCTTCCACTGCTATAGAGCATAGCCTCTGATAATGTTGTTTTACCTGCATCTACATGTGCAACAATTCCTACACAAATCTGATTACTTTTTATCATGACCATCCATCGCTTTTTTTATCTGATTCATAAATCTTGATTCAATATGATACTTGATCTCGTTATGCATGCCATTCATCTGTTCGTTTGGGATAAAACCGCCCGCCATCGCATGATGACCGCCGCCGCTTCCGATTCCTTCTAAGGCATCATGCACAATCTGTCCGGCATCTACCTCACGCATATCGCTTCTGACCGACAGCTTGATGCCATCCTTACGGATCGCATAGATCACAGAGATCCGGACTACATCCAGTGACAGAATGAAGTCGGAAATGATCGCGATCAACGCATCCGGGCAGTCAAACGGGATCGTCGCAAAGCCGACTCCGTCATAGACATGGATGTTCTCGATCGCTGCCGCATAAGCCTTCAGATCATCTAATTCCATTACATTACTGTACATCTGTGTGATGCACTCGAGGTCTGCCTTTTTGTATACATAGGCAAACATATCCACATCGAGATCTGTCACCCCGCGGATAAAATCTGCCGTATCCATCTTGATTCCATATGCCAGTGCTGCTGCCACCTTATCTGTCATCGACGTATCTGTCCTCATATAATAAGAGGCAATGATCGACGCACATGCTCCGGTGATCTGCACATCCTTATAATGATACTTGCAGTCAATATAAGTCGGATGATGATCGATACATGCCACTTCATCTCCGATAAAATCCGTCAGGTTCGCATTGTACTTCTGCGAATCCACGGTTACGATATAATCTTCCTCGGTCATATCCGAAATATCACTGCTTGATAAGATCTTAATACCAAAGACTTCAAACATCTTACGTGTGCTTAACTTCTCGATCTTACCATCATAACAGATATCTGCCTCTACCCCATGCTGCAACAGAAAATACTGTAACCCGAATGCACTTGCGATCGCATCCGGGTCCGGATAATTATGTGTCTGTATATAGCTCTTATGCCCCTTTAATAAGGATACCAGTTCCATTGGATCCACTTAGAAATCCCCCTTATTCATACTGTTCTCCGATCTTCTCTCCCATCTTTACGACTGTCTCGTATCCCTTGATGGAATTCACAAGAATATCGGCATCCATTACCACGCGGTTCGGTTCGATACATACGATAACGGTTGATCCGCCGAATTCGAATCTTCCCTTCTCTTCTCCACGCTTCACCTGTTTTCTTCCATGGTTATTCACAATTCTTCCCACAAGAAGTGCACCCACTTCCATCATAAGAACCCTGCCAAAATTTTTGCTTTTTAAAATCGTAAACTCTCTCGTATTCTCCTTGTAGATCGGATAAACATCATTCGCTAGCGGGTTGACCGTATGAAAGACACCATCGATCCGGTAGTTCTCACTTTTTATGCCATCATCGATATAGCAATACCGGTGGTAGTCATCTACCGTCAAACGGAAGACTAAAAGCTGTCCTCCTTCATAGTGCTTCGCTAACTTTTCACTCCGAAACAGGCTCTTCATCGTATAGACCGTATTCTTGATGCAGAACTTCGCATCCGCACTGATCGGATAAACACTTAACTTGCTGTCGCATGGTGCGATCAGATGCTCCGGTGTATGATCGATCTTACGGCATTCCGGCTTGATCTGTCTGGTAAAAAAGTCATTATAGGAACGGTATTCCTGCATCTTATACTGTGACAGATCGATCTCGTTATGCCGGATAAACGGTCCGATCAGCCACTTGGAGCACCGGCTGTCTAAAAATCTTCCGGCAAGCCTTGAAACACCCGGCCGAATCAGGACACGAAGCATCGCTCTTCCCATCCCGGTCTGATATAAACATGCTAATGCCTTATTCTGCGCCTCATTTTGTTTTACAATAGTTCCATTACGATCAATACACTTCATACAAATCTCCTGTCCTACACTGTTTTCCTGCTACTCCGCCATCTTCTGTAATAACGGACTTTCGAGTACCGGCACACGGATGATGTGATATTTTGAAAACAACAGGATCACGATCACTGCTGCCGCTACGACAAAGACTAAAACAGCTAACATCTTATTCGACGGCTTTTTCAGCTTAAAATCTACGATAAACAAAGTTCCTACGACTGCAAGTACGACCATCAGCACACACTTGAATGCGAACTGTGAAATACAGAAGTTCAGTAAAAACGCCAGCGGAAGCACGATCGCCATCGTCGTGATCGGCAGTCCGTGATAGTACTTATTCGCACCATCTTCTTTTCTCTGGCGGTTTGTCTCAAGCACATTGAAGAAAGCCAGACGAATCACAGAGCATACGCCATAGTATGCGATAATGATGCCTCCTAAGATTCCACGTACGCCTAGGATATAGCAGATCATCGCCGGGAAGATCCCAAAACAGACGACATCACAAAGAGAATCGATCTGTACACCGAACAGCTTCTGATCGTCGGTACGGTCTTTTTTCGTTCTCGCCACCTTACCATCAAACATATCAAGCAGTCCCGACAATGCAAGACAGACGATCGCAACACGGAATCTTCCGTCAATCGCCTGTGTCATTCCAAATACAGAGCAAATCAGACTTATATATGTAAGTACTACTGTATAATCATAAAAACCTATCATTCTTATTTTCCTCTCTTTTCTGCCCCAATCACAAAATGGGCAACAATCGTTAATATCGCACTGATTATCAACTCTGTATAATAGCTCAGTCCACGGCTCACTACCATTCCCGGCAGGGTCACACTGCCAAATACCGGAACAAACATCATAAGAAACAGCTTCTCACTGATTCCCATTCCTCCCGGAAGCGGCAGCATATCGACTGCAACTGAGATCATTCCCTGTAATGCAACAATCGTAACCATTCCCGTTCCATGCAGTCCAAAAGAACGATATACCAGATACGTCACAAAAAACAGCAGCAGCCTCTGCACGACAGTAATCACAAACACATTTCCTACGACAAGCTTATGTGTCCGGAAATATCCTGCCACATCCTGATACTGCTGCATCGCATGTCCGATCTTTTCCTCATAATGCGCCACCCGCTTCACGAGATGAATCTTACCAAGCCCGCGCACCATGGAAAGCAGCATGTTTTTTGCCATGGTCGGATGGAATACCAGTATCATCATAAATACCACACAAAAGACATTTAAGGCTACTCCAAGATAACACCAGCCAAGTGCCGGCTGTAACAGCTTCATAACCTCCGGCGGCCGAAACAGCACCACTCCAAGTCCGAGTACCACCAGTACCAGCTTATAGGTGATCGTCACGATCATAAGCACGAGCGTTGATACCGGGATCGGAAGCTTATCCTTACGCATATAATAGATCTGCGCCGGCTGTCCACCTGTCGCCGATGGCGTGATACAACTGAAAAAGAATCCTACAAACGAATATAAAAAGCAATGTGTCAGCTTCACCTTCTGTCTGATCGTATGCATCATATAATAGATAATGACCGACTCACTTATAATAAACAGAATAACACATACCACCGCAAGAATCCAGTAACGGATATCCGAACTCCTGATATATCCCATGACCTCGCGCAGATCCTGTCCATGGAAAATACTGTAAATTGTCAACCCGAAGACTGCAATCAGAAACAATGCATTCAACAGGCTTTTCTTCTTACTCATCATAGTCAGCCACCCCAAAAACCTTTCTATTCAATGTGCGGGTAAACCGCTGCGTATAGCGGTAAAGACTGACATGATTCGTTACAAACCAGAACAGCTCTGCCAAAAGAAGTCCTGCTGCAACATCCACTAAGTAATGCTGCTTGGTAAACTGCGTCGATGCACAGACTAACAATGCAAAGACACAGGAAAATGCCTGATACCATCGCGGAACCTTTCTGCTCTTACGGATTCCGATAAAGCAAAACCAGCTCACCAGACAATGGATCGACGGAAACAGATTCGTCGGCATATCCATCCGGTAAATAAAGCGCATCAGCCAGCTGATGAATCCATCCCCTGTCACTTCCGGACGTACATTCGTTGTCGGAAGGAAAATAAAGAATACCCCACAGACCAGACGCGATAACATATCTGCCGCCATAAACCGGAACCATTTTTCCCGTCCTTCCCGCAGGATCAGAATATAGTTCACTGCCCAGAATGCAAAACAGATCACATAGACAAGCACCCATTCCTTCACAAATGGAATCTTCCGGTCTAAGTCTGTTGTCAGATCATAATGATATGCATTCTTCATCGCAAGCTGTGTACCGGTGTAGATCAGTGAATTCCACAGGAAGCAGCAGATCAGTCCCAATACACCGTAAGCAGGTATCCATTTGTCAATATATTTGCGGTACCACCGTCCAAAAGCTGTCTCTTTTCGCATGAATCTTTTTTCCAATCTTTCAGTCTCTATTAGTTATAACGAATCAGATTCGAATTATCTTCAAAAATATTTCTAACTACAGGAATTGTGATCTATCCGTAAAATACCTTCGAAGCGTGATGGAATTATTATATCATCTATTTTGTGCATGTTTTTGCACATACGAAGTTTCATAAGAAACTTCTTGATGAATTCATTAGAATTCATTATATCGTGATTTCATCACTCAATAATTTCGCCGTTCGTCAAATGCAAATAAATTTGCATTTTTCTCACTTACGCTCATTGTATCATATCTAAGGTGCTTAAAAAAGGTAGTATTTTCCGCTTTTTTCTTAATATTTCTTAAATATCCACAGGCTGTTATTCCACTGTACGGACCGCCCAGCGCATTTTTGTGGAACGTGCTCTGCTGTTTTTTGCACATTCTTCCTTCGACGGACGGATCACTTCTTCGGAAATCTCTGAATAGATTCCTGCCTTTTTCAGTTGCTTAAAGGACTTCTTCACCATCCGGTCTTCGCCGGAGTGGAAGGTCAAGATTGCAACACGTCCACCCGGTGCCAGCGCATCCGGCAGCTTATCTAAAAATGCATCTAAGACTTCAAACTCACTGTTTACATCGATCCGGAGTGCCTGAAAGGTTCTCGCACAGGACTTTTTAACCGCTTCCTTTTTCTCTGAATCCGGCAAAAAGGAAAGTGCCTGTTCGATCACATCATGCAGCCGGCGTGTAGTATCGATCGGTTTCCCCTTCCGCAATTCCTGCATGACCTCTTTTGCAATCTCCGCTGCATATGGTTCGTCGGAGTTCTCCACTAACATGCCTTCAAATTCTTCCCTTGTCAGCTCTTTTAACCGCTCAGCAGCCGATGTGCCCTTTTGCGGATTCAGCCGGAGATCTAACGGTCCATCGGTCTTATAGGAAAATCCCCGCTCCGGGTTATCAATCTGCATCGAAGATACCCCAAGATCTGCCATCATAAAATCAAACGGTCCATACTGCGCCGCAACCTGATCGATATTAGCGAAGTTCTCCTGTATCACAGTGAGGATGTCTTCTCCATAGCCCTTATCCGCAAGACGTTTTTTCGTCTTTACGATCTCAATCGGATCTACATCAAGTGCATACAGATGTCCCTGCTGTTTGAGGCACTCTAACATCTTTGCGCTGTGACCGCCATAGCCTAATGTAGCATCTAACCCCTTCTGTCCCGGCTGGATCTGCAGGAAATCTAAAATCTCCTTCACACAGATCGATATATGCATTCCTGCCGGTGTACTTCCCTTACGAATTACCTTTTCAATCGTATCCGCATACTTTTCCGGCTGTAATTCCTTATACTTTTCACTATAACTTCTTGGATGTGTGCCCTTATAGCGCACACGTCTCTTATGCTGCTGTTCCATATCTGTACTCCGTTTCCTTTTGGTTGTATTAGTCTCTTATGATCTGTTTCATAAAAAACTTCCGAATGAATTCGTTAGAATTCATTATCTCGTGATTGCATCACTCAATAATTTCTCCGTTCTTCGAACTTCCGAAATTGCAACAAACATTCGCCGTGCATGTTCAAAAATACTTCGCATTTTTGAACTGTCCGTGCTTCGCACTATCAAAAGCGTACCAGATAAAATATGCTCTGCAAGCAGGCAATTTTATCTGCTTCACTTTTGGCACTGCTCATTGCTTGCGCTCATTATATCATGTATATTCGTAGTGCACAAATCTGCTGATGTATTTCTATTTATGCACCCTTGCTGTCTGATTTTACCCTGACCGGGGGCACTTTTTCGGCTGTTTTGTTCTGTTTCTGCACCCTGACTATTCGTTTTTGCTCTGATCGGGGGCACTTTTTTGGCTGTTTTGTTCTGTTTCTGCACCTAGATTGTCTGTTTTCTTCCCCACTGGGGGCATATGCCTTATTCCCAATCGAGTGGTCGGGAAAATTAAATAAATTTTCCCGACCTCTCACACCACCGTGCGTACCGTTCGGTACACGGCGGTTCAATCAATTTAACAAGTAACACACCTTTTGGTGTA
>CACZPJ010000036.1 GCA_902782995.1 uncultured Lachnospiraceae bacterium
ACCAGATACCCGGCTTATCTCCTGATAACAGAAAAATCGCTGGATATTATAGACATCCAATGATATAATTTGTATATAATCATTCAAATGGAGGTAACTTATCATGCTATCTTTACAAGAAACAATCCGACCATCCGCCGATCTGAGAAACCACTATAACGAAATTTCAAAACTGTGCAAGGATAACAAAGAAGCAGTGATCATCACTGTGAACGGAAGAGGCGATACGGTATCTCTCGCCTATGAAGAATACAAGAACATGAAAGCCCGGATCGAGCTGTTAGAGGTGCTTGCCGAAGCTGAAGATGATGTCAGAAACGGACATGTTGCTCCTATGGAAGAGACTTTTGCAGATCTGCGTGCAATGTTACAGGAGGGCTGAGTTTGAACTATCGTATCATCCGAACAGATACCGCAGATGCCGGTATCCGGAAAATCATTCTATATATTGCCCAGAATTTTGGAAATGAAGTTGCTCTTGAAAAACTAGACGACATGGAAAAGAAAATCCTTGCACTTGGCAAAGATCCCTATATTGGAACCGATCCAAAGTATCCTGTTTTAAAGCGTCAGGGATACAAGGTATTAATTTTTGAAAAGGATCTGGTATTCTATAAGATTGATGAAGCCGGCAGACAGGTCATCATCTATGCTGTTGTTGACCAGAGACAGGATTACTTAAATATTCTCCGTGGTCTGTAATAAAAAAAACACAAAATATGTTCCGTAAACATCTGCAATGTTCTTTGAAGCTGACATCGCAGCGAAAGTTCTGCTTTACATATTTTGTGCTTTTATTAATTTTTCAAAAATCCACTACTGTAAGATCTCAAGCAGAAGCTTTACCGCAAGCTCCGGTGCTCTCATGCCATCGGAAAGTCCCACGACTACCTCATCCAGATCATACCAGCCTGTAGTTGCAATCCATGCATTCTCGCTCGTATTTAAGCGGATTCCTGCTGCAATCTCTTTTCCGGTCTCATAGCTTTCGACATATACAATGTCATCCTGATACTTATCTAATACATCCTGTGGCAGATAATCCCGAAGGTCTGCGATATAATCACCGCCTGCCATTGCTGTATAAAAGCCCTCATCCGCCAGAAATACATCCACAGAATTCGTTACAAACAACGTCTGTATCGTCTCTAAATTCGTCTGGTCGATGTTCTCCTCCGAGGTTGCATCAATATACATCGTGCGGTTTAAGTTCACGGTATTCTTCTTCGGATCGATTCCGTTTTCTTCTAAGAAGTCGTTAAAATACTCCGGTCCTTCTGCCACAACATTCGATCCGTCCGCATTCACTGCAAGGATTCCAAGTGCCATATCCTGCTTCGTTGCAAAATGTACGATCAGAAAGATCACAATGATGATCCCGGCGATCAGGGCAAGCAGCTTTAATGCATAGTAAGATAAAAAGTATTCCTTACGCTGCTGCTTATTCATCGATGCCCACTTCTGCTTCTCCGTCTTTGCTTCTTCCGTGGAATAGATGGAAGCATTTTCCTCTAAAACCGTTTCATATGGATGCACATTTTTCTGCTCTCTGTTGTCTTCGTTTCCCATTCATACCTCCATCTTACCGTGTCTGATCTGTAACATAAAGTGTACACTTACCGCACACTCCTGCGCTTAAGTTTTCTATACATAAAATAAAACAGAAACCGCAGAAACAGATCTCTTATCCACTTCTGCGATTTCATCCATTTATTGATACATTTTCAAATTACAGCTTCTAGTTCTCAGCATATGCCAGCATTGCGTGATTTAACTCGTCTAACTTCTTCTCGGAGTCTTCCAGTGAAGTTCCGACAACACCAAAGTAGAACTTGATCTTCGGCTCTGTTCCGGAAGGACGTACACAGCACCATGCATTGTTGCTTAATTCATAATATAAAACGTTGCTGTTTGGCAGTCCGGTAGCTGTTACTTCGCCTGTCTTTAAGTCTTTTCTGGTATCTTCCTTGTAGTCACGTACTGCAAGCACCTCATGTGTTCCAAGTGTCTTTGGCGGGTTGTTACGCATCTTGCTCATCATTTCCTGAATCTGTGCCGCACCATCGATACCCTTTAAGGTCATGGTCTCTAAGCCCTCCTTGTAGAAGCCGTAACGCTCATACATATCAAGCATTGCATCCCAGAGTGTCATGCCCTTAGACTTGCACCAGGAAGCAACCTCACATAACATCATAACTGCTACACAGGCATCCTTATCTCTTGCATAAGTACCGGCCAGACAGCCATAGCTTTCTTCCAGACCGAATACATACTCATAGGTATGCTGCTGCTCAAA
Organism: uncultured Lachnospiraceae bacterium; assembly: GCA_902782995.1. Classification (GTDB taxonomy): domain Bacteria; phylum Bacillota; class Clostridia; order Lachnospirales; family Lachnospiraceae; genus Roseburia_C. Next base: position 2,297 of record CACZPJ010000036.1, read on the forward strand.
GAACTTGATCTGCTCTCCGATGAACTTAAATCCGGTTAATACCTCGATCAGCTTCACGCCATATGCCTTTGCGATCGCTTTTGCCATATCGGTTGTAACGATTGTCTCAACCAGTGCTGCATTCTCCGGCAGTGTACCGGTTGCCTTCTTCTCGCGTAAGATATACTCTGCGATCAGCATACCGGACATATTTCCGGTAAAGCTTACATATTCGCCGGTCTTGGTATCCTTTGCGTAAACACCAAGTCTGTCTGCGTCCGGATCGGTTGCAAGCACGATGTCTGCATCAACCTTTTTGGCAAGTGCAAGTGCTAACTCAAATGCCTTCGGAGACTCCGGATTCGGATAGGAAACCGTTGGGAAATTGCCATCCGGCAGCTCCTGTTCCGGTACCACATAGACATTCTCAAAGCCAAGCTCTTTTAATACACGGCGGACCGGCAGATTTCCCGTTCCATGCAGTGGTGTGTAAACGATCTTGATATCTTTTGCCATCTCTTTGATGACTTCCGGATGAATGGACTGTTTTTTCAGTTCTGCCATGTACTTATCATCGATCTCGGCACCGATTGTCTGATATAAGCCTGCTGCCTTTGCTGCATCAAGCTCCATCGTCTTAACCTGTGAAAACTCAGTGACCTTGGCAACCTCTGCTAAAATATTCTTATCATGCGGTGGTGTGATCTGTGCGCCGTCTTCCCAGTACACCTTGTATCCATTGTACTCACGCGGGTTGTGGCTTGCTGTGATCACGATTCCTGCGATACAGCCAAGTTCTCTTACGGAAAATGATAATTCCGGTGTCGGGCGAAGGCTCTCAAATACATAAGCCTTGATTCCGTTTGCATTCAGGCAGAGTGCTGCCTCTGTTGCAAATTCCGGTGACATCCGTCTGGAATCATATGCGATTGCAACACCCTTATCCTGTCCGTTCTGTGAAAGGATGTAGTTTGCCAGTCCCTGTGTAGCCTGACGTACGGTGTAGATATTCATACGGTTCGTGCCTGCTCCGATCACCCCTCGTAATCCACCGGTACCGAACTCTAACTGACGGTAAAAACGATCTTCGATCTCTGACTTATCGTCTGCGATTGCAGCAAGCTCTGCCTTCGTATCTGCGTCAAAATAGCTGTCTGTACACCACTTCTGGTATTCTTCCATGTAACCCATATTCTTTCCCTCTTCCATTCTTAATATTGCCGGAATCAACTTCATATCTCTTCTATCACCCCAGTCCCGGCACACTGTCTGATAAGTTTCTGTATGTATACTTATGTCTTGTTTAGTATAACACTACTTAAATTAATTTGTATATAGGTTTTTTTAATCTTTTTTTACTTTTCTGAAGTTAATTCCTCAAAATATTTTTTTAAAACAGCTTCTGCCGGCTTTGCATACAATTCATAGTCTCCATGGGTAGCAGCATTTCTTGCCTGATAGAGCTTATCTGTCCAGGACCACATACCCCAGCCGCTGACCCAGTCGCGCTTTTTGCAGGCTTCAAACATCGTCTCATACCACTCTGCCTGTCCCTCTAAGTCGATCTCTCCGCGTACATTCCAGTCGTTTGGCACATCCTTAGAGCCTGCCACTGACATACAGCCTGCCTCTGCGAAAAAGAATGGCTTATCGAAGTGCTTTACAACCTTCTCGATCCGGTTCAACTGATTCTCCCAGTCACTGATCGGATAATAGCCGCTGGATGAGATCACATCGACTGCATCCCACCACTTGACATTATGCTCCTGATACTTATCGGTATTATAGGACACCAGACCGCGGTATTCACGGCGGATATCTGCGATCACATTTCTCCACTCTGCCTCCCTGCGCTCGGATTGTACCATCTCACAGCCTGCAATGTGCATTGCCACGCCCATCTGCTGGGAGATCTTCGCATAATGTGTCTGGAACTCGGTGTAGGATTCGAACCAGTTTCCCCACTTTGGTTCGCATGGAACATCCTCGTCAAAAAAGTTGATATGTGCGCGCCACGTTCCGTTCTTGCAG
>CACZPJ010000037.1 GCA_902782995.1 uncultured Lachnospiraceae bacterium
ATCGCTTCTGTAAACATATCTCAAGAAGCATATCTCAAGCATATTCCGGCATGTTTTCCAATCCTGTTCCTGTCCGATATTTCTGTTCTTAATCTTTTTCTATTTTTCCAAGAATGTCTGCCGGAAGATACGCCTTTATCGCAATGCCGTCCGCTGTATACTCCTCTTTGACCATCTCACCAAGACGGTGCATCTCTTCGAGTAAGCCTAATCGGTTGTATGGTATGACCGTTTCCACATACTGTCTGCTTTCCCGTAAGATATCCACCAGAAGATTCTTCACTTCCTCTAAGCCCTGATCCTTTGCCGCCGAGATCTTAAGGGTTACATCTGCCCTTCCATCACGCAGGATCTCATCCGTTGCCACCTGATCCTGTTTGTTAAAAAGTGTAATGATCTTCTTACCGGTTACCCCAAGATTCTGCAATGTCTCATAGACGATCTGCATCTGCTTGTCAGCCTGTGGATTCGAAGCATCGACTACATGGATGATCAGATCTGCATACTTTGCCTCTTCTAAGGTACTCTTAAATGCTTCAATCAGATGATGCGGCAGCTTGCAGATAAATCCTACCGTATCGGTCAAAAGCAGCTTCTGGTGGCCGGCAAGTTCTAAGATCCTTGTGGTCGGATCAAGCGTTGCAAACAGCTTATCTTCTTCTAAAACTTCCGCATTTGTCAGGTGATTGAGTAACGTTGACTTTCCGGCATTCGTATAGCCTACGATCGCAGCCACCATCATGTGGTTGCTCTTTCGTCTGCCGCGGGTCAGTTCCCGGTGCTTCTGCACTTCCTTCAACTCCCGGTTTAACTGTGCCACCCGGCTTGCGATCAGACGTCTGTCCACCTCTAACTTTTTCTCACCCGGTCCTCTTGTTCCGATCCCACCGCCAAGTCTTGACATCGAACGTCCGAATCCGGTCAGTCTTGTCATACGATACTTCAACTGTGCAAGCTCGACCTGTATCTTACCTTCACTTGTCGATGCACGCGCTGCAAAAATATCTAGGATGATCAGCGTCCGGTCCATGACCTTCGTATGCAGCAGATCCTCTAAGTTCTTCATCTGTGCCGGTGAAAGCTCGTCGTCACAGACGATCCCGGTTGCATCCTCAGCAAGCAGTAGTTCCCTTATCTCTTCTACCTTACCAGTTCCGACATATGTGCCCGGATGGATGCTCATCCGGTTCTGGATCACCATTCCAACAGTTACCGCTCCCGCAGTCGCCACCAGATCTTCCAGCTCCCGCAATGAGTCAAGGGCATCATCCCCATCGTGTTCACTGACACCGACTAAGATTACACGTTCCTCAACTTCCTTATTCTCATATAGCTGTCCCATTTTATTTTCCTCTTGTAAGCTTGTGCCAGACAGATTCCTGCCATTAGCTGTCTGCTATGCACCAAGCATAAACTTTTCAACAACAGGTACTATTCCGTCTTCATCGTTTGACCGTGTTACATAATCTGCCACTTCGCGCACCTCCGGCTGTGCATTTGCCATTGCAACGCCAAGTCCGGCAAATTCGATCATGGACTTATCATTAAAGCCATCTCCGCAGCAGATCATCTGTGTGCGGTCCATATGCAGATGCTCCAACAGCCTGCCCAACGAATATGCCTTATCGATCGACTGCGGCATCATCTCCAAGAAAAACGGCTCGGAACGGAAGATATTCAGTTCCCCGCCAAACTTTTCCCGCATGACCGTCTGCGTCTCAAGGATCTTCTCCGGCTCTCCGGTCAGTAAGAACTTATTCACCGGATAATCCACAAAGCCGACGAAATCGTCCACTTCCCTTGCCGGGATCTGGTTGATCCTTGCTTCTAACCGGTTGTATTCATCGACACCGTTTCCTAAGATGATCTCCTGTCCGTTGTAGGTAAGGATACCGACTCCATGCTCACAGGCTGCCTCATAGATTGCCGGCACGAGTTCTACCGGGATCGTTGCATTATAGATAACTTCCTCTGTCTTTGCATTGATAATCCTTCCACCGTTAAAGGCAAGAATGTAACCGCCATATTTTTGCAGTTCTAATTCATCTGCCAGCTTTACGATCCCCGGTGTCGGACGGCCGGAGGCAAGTACAACGATCTTCCCTGCCTGCTGTGCCTTTCTCAGGATCTCCTTTGTTTTGGGCGTGATCTCCTTTTTTGAATTCGTCAGTGTTCCATCAAGATCTAATACGATCATGTTATATTCCTGTTTCATTTCCGAAAATCCTCATTTCTGTTATCTCGTCTGTAAAAACTGATACTCCGCAGCAGCATCTTCATCCTTCGGATAATCTGCCACGTAGCTTTCCATCTGCTCCTTTGCAGATGCAAAATCTCCCGCATATTCATACGCCTGGATCAGCTTTCTGCGCAGGGACTGTTCATTGGATGGATTCTTCGTCTTAAGTGCCAGTTCAAGGTAAGATGCTGCCTTGCTGTAATCCTCCTGCTCTAAGGCAAGATCTGCCAGCTTTCCCAAAGCATCTGCATCATCTTCGTGCTCCTTTACATATGCTTCATACTGTGCCTGTGCCTTATCTTCGTCTCCCTGCTTCTCATATACCATGCCAAGGTAGAGAACGGCATCGCTGTTTTTCTCCTTCACCGCAGACTCTAATTCCTTTTTCGCATTGTCATAATCTTCCGATAACAGATATAATCTTCCACGCCACATCGCATCCTCTGCGGTCTTGCCGGAAAGCTCGAACGCCTGCTTTAAGTAAGTGTCCGCCTGCTTAGTATCGCCCAGTTTTTCTAACTGCTCAATCACATGGACATACCGTTCATAATTTTTCCCATCATTTTCGATTGAAGAAGCAAAGTCAGCCTTTGCCTCTTTTGTCTTTCCCTCTGCCTGATACAGACAGCCACGCAGATAGTATGCATCTGCATTCTTCTTATCGTAATCTAACAGTGCCGAATAGGTTGCGATCGCATCCTTTGTCTTTCCTGCCTGATACTGTGCCTGTGCCTTATAGTAACAGATATCGATCTCACGGTCTGTGATCTTAGCAAGCGACTGATCAAGTGCACTCTGGAAAGCATCAATCGCACCTTCATAGTCACCTTCGCTCATACAGTTTATTCCAATCTGCCGGTATGCATCCTGATTCTCCATCTTCTCCTTGCTGTTTCCGCATCCGGTCAGACAAAGGGATGATGCGAGAAGGATACCAAGCAGTCTTTTTGCATTTTTTGATGTATTCATTCCAATCCTCATTTCTATATGCGTCTTTTATTATATGCCATTCTCTATTTTACATACAACGCGTACTTTTTCCAAGTAAATTTCGCATTTTTATGCAAAAACATTTTGCTTTTACACAACAAAAAGGAACAGCTCGCAGTCTGTTCCTTTTTGCTATAATAGTTGGAGAATATTTTATTTCGAATAATAACTGATTGTCTAATTTACGATTAATTCAGCTTCCAGATCTCTTTGTTGTACTGATCAATCGTTCTGTCAGAGGAGAAGAATCCGGCTTTGCTGATGTTGATGATCATCTTCTTAGCCCAAGCTTTTCTATCTTCGTAGTCTGCTAACATCTCATCCTTCTTTGCACGGTAGGACTCCCAGTCAAGAAGTGTCATGAACCAGTCTTTGTTGATCAGCTCATTGTACAGTCTCTCAAGGTTCTCTCTGTTACCGATTGCCATAAGTTCATCACTTACGATAAAGTCAACGGCTTTCTTAATGTCTGCATCTTCATCATAGTACTTCTTAGATACATAGTCAGCCTTTGCGTAATGCTCGATTACCTGATCAGAAGACTCACCGAAGATATAGATATTGTCATCACCTACAAGGTCATGCATCTCTACATTTGCACCATCTTCTGTTCCGATTGCGATTGCTCCGTTTAACATGAACTTCATGTTTGATGTTCCGGATGCTTCCTTAGAAGCTAAGGAGATCTGCTCATGGATATCTGCTGCCGGAATTAACTTCTCAGCTAAGGTTACATTGTAGTTCTCTACCATAACAACCTTTAAGTATGGGCTTACTTCCGGATCATTATCGATCAACTGCTGTAAGCAGAGGATCAGATGGATGATATCCTTTGCGATCACGTATGCAGGAGCTGCCTTTGCACCGAAGATAGCTGTAATCGGTCTTGCAGGCTTCTTGCCGGCTTTGATCTCGAAGTATTTGTTGATCACGTACAGAGCGTTCATCTGCTGTCTCTTGTACTCATGTAATCTCTTAATCTGGATATCGTATACAGAATTCTCATCGATGTCGATGTTCTGTGTAGCCTTTAAGTAGTTCTTTAACTCTACCTTCTTTGCATCCTTTACTGCTAAAAGCTTATCTAATACTGCATCATCATCTGCATATTTTGCAAGCTTCTCTAATTCCATTGCGTCCTTTTTGAAGCCCGGTCCGATCAGTTCCTCGAACAGAGATGTCAGGTTCTTGTTGCAGTGTAATAACCAGCGGCGGAATGTGATACCGTTTGTCTTGTTGTTGAACTTCTCAGGATAGATCTTGTAGAAGTTATTTAACTCGGAATCTTTTAAGATCTCTGTATGAAGGTATGCAACACCGTTTACGCTGTAGCCATAGTGGATATCCATATGAGCCATATGAACACGTCTCTCATCATCAATGATGTATACAGACTTGTCATCGTACTTCTTCACTACACGGTTGTTTAATTCATAGATGATCGGCATAAGCTGTGGAACTGCCTTCTCAAGATAAGAGATTGGCCATTTCTCCAGTGCTTCTGCAAGGATTGTGTGGTTTGTATAAGCACATGTATTTGTTACGATCTCGATTGCTTCATCGATTCCGATTCCGCGCTCCATTAACAGACGGATCATCTCAGGGATTACCATAGATGGATGGGTATCGTTGATCTGGATGGTTGCATAATCAGCAAGGTCATGTAAGTTGCATCCTCTTTCTACTGCTTCATCAAGGATCAGTCTTGCACCGTTGCTTACCATGAAATACTGCTGGTATACACGAAGGATACGGCCTGCATCATCGGAGTCATCCGGATATAAGAATAATGTCAGGTTCTTTGCGATGTCAGACTTATCAAAGTTGATTCCGTCACCAACGATGCTCTCATCAACAGTCTCTACGTCAAATAAGTGAAGCTTATTGGTTCTGTTTTCATAACCGGTTACATCGATGTCATATAATCTTGACTTCAGTGTGAATCCGCCGAACTGGATGTCATAAGTCTTATCTGTCTTTGTAAGCCAGCTCTGATCTTCGATCCAAGGATTCTTTGTCTCTTTCTGTAAGTTATTCTCAAATACCTGTTTGAATAATCCGTAGTGGTAATTTAATCCAACACCGTCTCCGTTTAATCCTAAGGTTGCGATAGAATCCAGGAAGCATGCTGCAAGTCTTCCGAGTCCACCGTTACCAAGGGATGGTTCCGGCTCAACTTCTTCTACTGCGCAGATGTCTTTTCCGTTTGCTGCAAGTAATTCTCTTACTTCATCATATACACCTAAGTTAATCAGGTTATTGGATAACAGCTTACCAATTAAGAACTCAGCAGAGATGTAATATAATTTCTTCTTGCCTTCGTTGCTTTCCTTCTTCTCTGCCATTCCCTTTACCATCTCAAGTAAGGCGAAGTATAATTCTTCATTGGAACACTGTGAAATCTCTTTGTTATATTTTTTTGTTACGATTTCCTGTAAATTCATATTTGACCTCCATAGAAAATGTTATGTGGTTTTTTGTTTATGAATGCATTATCTAACATTTTTTCTCCTTTTTCTTGTAATATAACATCAAAAAGTGGTACAATACTATCATTCAAGGTTTTTGGCAATATTGAATAAATTGCCTTATCCAAACTTGTACAATTATACCAAGAGCCGATTATTTCAGGCTTTTTCTAGACATTTTTACTAATTTTAAGGGAGCGTTTTTATGAATATATTAGAATACGAAAACTATCAGGAGAAAAAAGACCACGGTTCGGAGGAATTTCCTTACACGACCTACCTGTGCTCGATCCCGCTCGACTTCACCTGCGTGCCTGCCCACTGGCACGACGAAATGGAGATCATCTATATCAAAAAGGGACGCGGCATGATCACAGTCGATCTGAAACAGTATCCGGTCTCCGGCGGCAGCATTCTTTTTATCCTTCCGGGACAGCTCCACTCGATCGACCAGTATGAAAATGATTCCATGGAATACGAGAACATTATCTTTAAGCCGGAGATGCTGATCGCAAAAAAGACAGACGCCTGTAACAGCAGCTACTTTCTTCCGCTGCTAGACGGCACGCTCCATATCCCGACCCTGTTTGCGCCCGGCATGCCCTACTATACCGAGATTGCATCCTGCATCGACGGCGCAGATGAGATCTGTAAGACCTGTCCTCCTGCCTATCAGCTTGTGATCAAGGGACAGCTTTTTCTGATGTTCTACACGCTCTTTTCGAAGTGCTGTAAAAAGGGAACGATGCACAAGAGCAATAAATCCCTGGAAAAGATGAAACAGATCATCAAATATATTGAAAACAATTATGCCGAAAAGATCACGATCGAAGATATGGCACGCGAGCTCGGACTCAGCCAGTCACACTTTATGAAGTTTTTTAAAAATACCATGGGAACGACGTTTATCGACTATCTGAATGAATACCGGCTGACAATGGCATCGAGACTTCTGATCTCCTCGGAATCCTCGATCCTTGATATTGCTGCCGAAGTCGGCTTCGACAACCTCTCGTACTTCAACCGGCTCTTTAAAAAAAGATTCGCCGCCACTCCGCGAGAATATCGGAATAGCAGCGAAAAATAGATGGTTTTATTTTACTTATTTGTTCTCTAAGATCTTATCGATACTTACTAACTTCACACAGAGTATGAAGATCTCTGTTGCAGTCTCTAATTCGTCTAATGTCGGGAAGGTTGGTGCAATACGGATCACAGAATCCTTCGGGTCCTTATGATATGGGAATGGTGCTCCGGCAGGTGTCATTGCAACACCGGCTTCCCCACATTTTGCCACGATCGCCTTGGCGCAGCCCTCTAAGGCATCAAAGCCGATAAAGTATCCACCCTTTGGCTCGATCCAGGTACCGATCTCTAATCCCTTTAACTCTTCATCAAACTTCTTTAACATCAGTTCGAACTTCGGACGGATGATCGCAGCCTGCTTCATCATCTGCTGCATGATGCCATCCTTATTCTTGAAGTAACGTACATGGCGGAGCTGGTTGATCTTGTCATGTCCGATCGTCTGATTTGTCATCTGCTTCTTAATATCCGCTACATTTGCTTCGGAGGTCACTACTGCTGCCACACCGGAACCCGGGAAGCTGATCTTCGATGTTGAACAGAATTCATAAACCATATCCGGATTACCAGCTTTTTCACACTCTGTAATAATATCGAGGATCTCAGCCTGATCGTCCTCAAACAGATGATGTACGGCATATGCATTATCCCAGTAGATACGGAAGTCTTTTGCAGCCGGCTTTAAGGCAGCGAAACGACGGACGGTCTCATCCGAATATACGACACCCTGTGGATTCGAATACTTCGGAACACACCAGATTCCCTTAATGCTCTCATCTTCACTTACCAGCTTCTCTACCAGATCCATGTCAGGACCTCCTGCTGTCATCGGTACATTGACCATCTCCACACCGAAATACTCTGTCACACCAAAGTGTCTGTCATATCCCGGAACCGGACATAAGAACTTCACCTTGTCTAACTTGCACCATGGTGTATTACCCATGACACCATGGGTAAAGGAACGGGATACGGTATCATACATAATGTTTAAGCTGGAGTTACCATATACGATCACATGCTCCGGTGTGCTTCCTACCATGTCTGCGATCAGCTTTTTCGCTTCCGGTAATCCATCGACACCACCATAGTTTCTGCAATCGGTTCCATCCTCTGCAACAAGCTCGCTGCTGCTGTTGATCGTATCAAGCATTGGCATGGTAAGATCTAACTGCTCTGCGGATGGCTTTCCTCTTGCCATGTTCAGGGAAAGTCCCATCCCCTGAAACTTTGCATACTCTTTTTCTAAGCCCTCTTTGATCTTACATAATTCCTCTTTTGACATCTGTTGATATGACTGCATTTTGTACTTCCTCCTGTACCTGTTATCTTTGTCTGATGTAATGTCTATTCTATTGGGTCAGTATCGGCTTCCTGACTTCTTAAAAAGTCAAGCCAGTCACCGATTTTCTTTTCATATCCGTTATCGGTCGGTTCATAGAACTTCATTCCTTCTAAGCCGTCCGGCAGATACTGCTGTTTTACATAATGATGCGGATAGGAATGTGCATACTTATATCCTACCCCATGTCCTAACTTCCCGGCTGACTTATAATGCGCATCCTGTAAATGAACCGGGATCGGTGCTGTCCTCGTCTGCGCTACCACTTCCATCGCACGGTCTACCGCTCCGTAGGCGGCATTGCTCTTTGGCGCGCTTGCGACATAGGTAACAGCCTGCGCTAAGATGATCCTTGCCTCCGGCATACCGATCCGTTCCACTGCCTGTGCTGCCGATACGGCAACCGTTAAGGCATTCGGATCTGCATTTCCGACATCCTCTGACGCACAGATCATGATCCTTCGTGCAATAAACCGGATATCTTCCCCGGCGTAAAGCATTCTTGCCAGATAATAAACGGCAGCGTCCGGGTCAGAACCACGCATGCTTTTGATAAAAGCAGAGATCGTATCATAATGATTATCCCCGGATTTATCATATTTTACAACACGCTTCTGGATACATTCTTCTGCAACCTCAAGCGTAATGTGGATCTTTCCGTCTTCTCCTCTTGGCGTTGTAAGAACTCCAAGCTCAATCGCAGTCAGTGCCGCCCTTGCATCGCCGTTTGCTACATCGGCTAAAAATTCCAATGCCTCCGGCGTGATCACGGCATCATAAGCACCTAAGCCCTTCTCTTGATCTGTGACTGCACGGTTTAATAAGACCTTGATGTCTTCTTTTGCAAGCGGCTTTAACTCGAAGATCACCGAACGTGACAGCAGAGCTCTGTTTACTTCAAAATACGGATTCTCCGTCGTCGCTCCGATCAAAATAACCGTTCCATCCTCTACATATGGGAGCAGATAGTCCTGCTGTCCCTTGTTAAAGCGGTGGATCTCATCAATGAACAGGATCGTCTTTTTGCCATACATCCCCTGATTGTTCTTCGCCGCTGCAACAACCTCTTCCATGTCCTTTTTTCCGGCTGAGGTCGCATTGATCTGCATAAACTCTGCACTGGTCGTATTCGCGATCACCTTCGCAAGTGTCGTCTTACCGGTTCCGGGCGGTCCATAGAAAATAATGGAACTTAGCTTATCTGCCTGTATCGCACGATAAAGCAGCTTGTCCTTTCCAATGATATGCTGCTGCCCGACCACTTCGTCTAAGGTCGACGGACGCAGTCTTGAAGCGAGGGGCGATTCCTTTTTCTGATTCTGTTCCCTCATATAATCAAATAAATCCATTTTTACACCTTTTTGAATTATTTGTTATCGAATCCTGCATTTTCGAATATATCACTGCCAGTTTTATTGATTTTTCTGTTTGAATATGACATTTTCAAATCCGCAAAATTCATTTTCTCATATAACCATACTCTAAAAAGTTCATTTTGACAAGTCTAACTTCTTATTTTGTACCAAAATAAACCATTTTGTTATTCAAAGATCAGCTCATCCACTGTGACAAACGTGTAGCCTTTGCTTTTTAAAATATCAATGATCTCAAAGGCTGCTGCCACGCTCGTTGCATATTCGTCATGCAGCAGGATAATATCGCCATCCTCTACCTGACCGGTCACACGGCTGACAACCATTCCGGTATTCTTCACCGACCAGTCTCTCGGATCTACGTCCCATAAGACCTCTACCATATTCATATCGGCATCCAGATTCTTCTTATAGCTTCCAAACGGCGGTCTTAGGTACTGTGGTGCTTCACCGGTGATCTCTTCGATCACCTGATTCGTCTTTTTTATCTGCTCGCATGCTGCACCTTCCGTCATCTCACTTAGGTTCACATGATCGTAGGAATGATTCCCGATCAGATGTCCATCCTTCTGGATCTCTTTTACAATATCCGGACATTCCTCTGCCTTCTTACCGATCAGGAAAAAGGTTGCACGAACCTCTCTTGACTTCAGACCTTCGAGTAACTCCATGGTATAGCATTCGTTTGGTCCATCATCAAAGGTCAGTGCAACCTTTTTTTCTCCATCATCCTTCACTGCATTTTCTGCCGAAACTGTTATCCTGTCTTCCGTTTCTCCTGCCAGATACCAGCATACCGCCGTCTCCGCAGCATTTTGTATCTTCTTCTGGGCATACCCGAGAAACAGGAAGGCACAGATGCACAGTTCAAATGCAAACAGCATGTTACGCAATTTTTTCATAGCTTCACAGATCTCTTATAATTAGGATATGACACAATATATGCCACACAGTCTGTACATATTTCTATCCACAGCTCCTCTTATGCCATACAGAGTTCTTTCATCAGATCCAAAAGGTGGTCTGCTGCTTCTTCCTTCTCCATCATCGGCACATCGATCTCACGATCCTTCGTGATCAGGGTCAGATGGTTCGTATCCCTGCCAAAGCCTGCGCCTGCTTCTGTCAGGCTGTTAGCAGCGATAATATCCGCATTCTTTTTGCGGAGTTTCTCTCTGGAATTCTCTAACATATGCTCGGTTTCCATCGAAAATCCGCAAAGTAGCTGCGTCTCCTTCTTATGTGCTCCAAGATACGCTAAAATATCCTGCGTCCGCTCTAATTCTAAGATCAGTTCGCCATCCTTTTTCTTCATCTTCTGATCTGCCACATGCGCCGGACGGTAATCGGCAACGGCTGCTGCCATGACGATCATATCCATTGCATCACTTTTTTCCGTTACCGCTTCAAACATCTCAGCCGCACTCTTTACCGGTACTACCTCTACAAACGGCGGTGGCGTGATCTCTGTTTTACCGGTCACGAGTGTCACCTGTGCTCCACGAAGCATTGCCATTTTCGCGATCGCATAACCCATCTTTCCGGTGGAATGATTCGTTAAAAACCGTACCGGATCTAAAGCTTCCATCGTCGCTCCTGCGGTCACAAGAATCCGCTTACCGGACAGATCCTTTTCCTTCGCAACTGCCTGTAAGATATACGCGATCAGTGTCTCTTCCGATGGCATCTTGCCCGCTCCGGTATCTCCACATGCCAGATAGCCGACTGCCGGATCGATCACCGTCATCCCATAATCTTTTAACTTCTTCAGATTATCCTGCACGATCGGATTCGTATACATATTCGTATTCATCGCCGGTGCAACGAGGATCGGACACTTTGCAGCAAGCTGTGTTGTGGTAAGCATATCATCTGCAATCCCATTTGCCATCTTGCCGATCACATTTGCCGATGCCGGAGCAACCAAGAATACATCTGCCTGCTTTGCTAAGGACACATGTGCTACATGGAACTGGAAGTTCCGGTCAAATGTATCAACCAGACACTTATGGTTTGTCAGTGTCTCAAAGGTGATCGGGTGGATGAAGTTCGTTGCATTCTGTGTCATGATCACATGTACATCTGCACCAAGCTTCAGTAACATCGATGCCACATTCGCCATCTTATAGGCAGCGATCGAACCGGTGACTCCTAATACAACTGTTTTTCCCTCTAATATTTTCTGCATAGCTTCCTCGTTCTTCCTAGATCAGATCCTCTAATCTTCCATGATGCTCATAACGGGTAATACGGGATACCTGGTTCTTCTCATCTACGAATACCACGCGTGGCGGGTTCGCTTTTAACTCCTCCGGTGTCATGGACGCATATGCCATGATGATCACCTTATCCCCTACGGATACCTTGCGCGCCGCTGCACCGTTTAAACAGATCATGCCGCTTTTACGCTCTCCGCAGATCGCATAGGTTTCAAAACGTTCGCCGTTGTCAATATCTACGATCTGAACCTTCTCATATTCTGAAATACCGGACTGCTCTAACAGTTCCTCATCGATGGTAATACTTCCGATATAATTTAATTCTGCCTGTACCACCGTCGCACGATGTATCTTACTCTTTAATGCCTGAATCTGCATAATGTTTCCTTTCTCTTTCTTCTATATAATACTGTCTGTTATTCGGACACGATAAAGTTGTCGATCAGTCTGGTTGTTCCGATATAAACTGCCATGGCAACGAGTACATCCTTTTCGATCACATCTGTCTTCTCAATGTCGTCCATGCGAACTGCCTCGACATAGTCGATTTTTGCAAGCGGCTCGGTTCCTAAGTTCTCACGCATTTTTGCAAGCAATGTCTTTGCATCGGTCTCGCCCTCTTCTACTAACTTCTGTCCAAGGAAGATCGTCTTGCTTAAGATCAGTGCAGCCTTACGCTCTTCTTCGTTCAGATAGGTGTTACGGGAACTTTTTGCAAGTCCATCCGCTTCACGGATGATCGGACAGCCAACAACCTTGATATCCATGTTCAGATCCTTCACCATACGGCGGATCACTGCTAGCTGCTGTGCATCCTTCTGTCCGAAAAATGCCTGATCCGGTGTTACGATATTAAATAACTTGCAGACAACAGTACATACTCCACGGAAATGGATCGGTCTTGTTTTTCCACAGAGTTCCTTCGTCAGACCATTCATATCCACAAAAGAACAGAATCCGTCCGCATACATCTCATCAACCTCCGGGTGGAAGATCAGATCTACACCGGTTGCCTCGCAGAGCTTTGCATCTGCTTCAAGATCTCTTGGATAGCTGTCAAGATCTTCGTTAACTCCAAACTGCATCGGGTTTACAAAAATACTGACTACCACGCGGTCACAGTTTTCCACTGCCTTTTTCATCAGACTCTGATGTCCCTCATGCAGGTAACCCATCGTCGGAACAAATCCGACACTCAGTCCTTCCTTCTTCCATGCCTTTACCTGTGCTCTTACTTCTTCAATCTTACCTGTAATCTTCATATTAACCTCCATTCCTGTGCTTCTTTTTGCGCATATCAAATTCCACGTTTTAGTATAACTTCTCTAATACATCATCTGCGATCTTAAACTCATGCTCTTTTCCCGGGAAGGTTCCTTCCTGTACTTCCTTGCAGTAATTGCGGAAAGCTTCCTTCATAACTTCGCCGACATTGGCAAAACGTTTTACAAACTTCGGTGTGAAGTCAGAAAACATACCTAGCAGATCCTGGTATACGAGTACCTGTCCGTCACAGACATTGCCTGCTCCGATTCCGATCGTCGGGATGTCTAATTCCTTCGTCACGATCTCCGCTAACTTTGCCGGTACACATTCTAATACAACTGCGTATGCACCAGCCTCCTGTACTGCCTTGGCATCTGCGATCAGTTTTTTGGCTGCCTCTTCGCTCTTGCCCTGTACCTTGAAGCCGCCTAATGCATTGATCGACTGCGGAGTCAGACCAAGATGTGCACAGACCGGGATTCCTGCTGCGGTGATCGCTGCGATCTGCGGGCAGACCTCTGCTCCGCCTTCTAACTTCACTGCGCCGGCGCGTCCTTCCTTCATAAGACGTCCTGCATTTACAACTGCATCATACACGCTGGTCTGATAGGACATAAATGGCATGTCGATCACAACAAGTGCATCCTTCGCGCCTCTTGCCACAGCCGCACCATGATGGATCATATCCTCCATCGTTACAGAGATCGTATCTTCATATCCTAAGATCACGTTTCCAAGAGAATCTCCCACTAAAATAGAGTTTACACCGGCTTCATCGATCAACTTCGCTGTGGAATAATCATAAGCGGTCAGCATCGTAAGCTTCTCGCCCTTCTTTTTTGCTTCTTTAAATGTTAATACTGTGTTTTTCATCTTTCCATCCTCTTTCTACTTATTCATAAACATCAACATTGTTCTGCTCCCGCCAGCAGTTCCTTTAGTGCTTCATAATCCCTGCCCGGATTCTTCTTCTCTGCGATCGGGATGAGCTGCTTCGACAACTGCGTATACACCTGTTTTTCCTGCGGTGTCAGCACCTCTAAATGCTCTTCTACCGTCTGGATGTCCGCACGTTCTACCGGACCGGTTAAGGAAGCTGCCATTCCCTGCGCACACAGATTCGATGCGTTATAGGAAAACAACGGCTTAAGGGCATGCTCCGCAAATTCTGCATCAAGTCCGCAGTCACATAACATCTGTGATGCCATGCCATACAGTCCTGTAACCAGATTGCTTGCAAAAACGGCTGCCGCATGGTAACGGATCTTCTGATCTGCCGCGATCACAGACACCGGATTGCCCAGATGACGGATCAGCTCTGTCATCTCTTCTAAACGTTCCTTGTCTCCTTCGATTGTAAAATAAGCATTGGATAAATCCCGATAGCTTGTCAGCTTATCACTGACCGCAAAAATTGGATGGATGGAGTATGCATATGCACCTCTCTTGTGAATACCAGAAAAAACCTCAGACGATAATGCTCCACTGCAATGACAGAGGATCTTACCTTCTATATCTGATTCTAATAACTTCGCATAAACCTCACGGATGCTCCCGTCCGGGACCATAAGAAACAGAGTATCACACGCGTTCACCAATTCCGCTAGTGACTCATAATACTTTGTTTTTGTAAATTCTGCTGCTTCCTTCGAAGATCTAAGACTACGACTATAGTAGCCGGATACGCACATGTCACGCTCCACAAGGTACTTCCCTAAGGTGAATCCGACCTTGCCTGCTCCTATGAATCCTATTCTCATCCTACCACCTGCCTTTCAGGTGATACGCTGTTCTTACTGTAAGGTTACAGTTTCTCCGGTATAGCTTCTTCCGAATACCATCCGAAGGACAGTTTAGCACGAATCCATGTTTTCTACAAGGAATTCTTCCAAAACAGGGAATATAGATAGAAAAAAACTGGCTCCTATGATATAATGAATTCGAACGAATTCATCCAGAAGTTTCTTACGAAACTTCGTATGTGCAAAAAGCATACACAAAATAGATGATAGAATAATTCCGTCAAGCAGATAAGCAATATGCCTGCTTGCAGGTAAAATTGCTTATCTATTTGACGGATAAACAAACATGAACAAGCAGGGCAATAGCCCGGATTGCGAATGCTTGTTACGATTTTGAAAGTTCGCAGAACGGAGAAATCGTAATTATTATATATAGAAATTACAAAACACAAAAGGGAGCATTTTTATGAGCAATGTACCACTCGAAAAATTAGATGCAATGCAGCTTAGCGTGTTGTCTGAAATCGGCAACATTGGTTCCGGCAATGCCGCCACTGCCCTGGCACAGCTATTGAACAAAGTCGTCGATATTGAGATCCCAAGCATCAGTCTGATGGACTTTGACGAAGTAGCCGAATATCTTGGTGGGCCGGACAGCCGGGCACTTGGTGTTACCGTGACACTTGAGGGCGATATCCAGGGTGTCATGCTTCAGGTTCTGCAAAAGGATTTTGCCAATCTGCTGATCAATACCTTTTATGAGAAGGAATTGAATCACTTTGATGATATATCCGATATGGATCTGTCCGTTGTCCGTGAGATGGGAAATATCACTACCGCAGCCTATATCAATTCGATCGCGAAGATGACGAACTGCTACATCAATATCACACCACCGACCGATCATGTCGATACGATCGCAAACATCCTCTCGATCCCGGCGGGTCAGTTTGATGCACTTGGAAAAAAGGTACTCTATATCGATGAGCGTTTTTCCATTGCCGATACGACGATTAAAAGCAGCATGATCCTGATCTTAGAGGTGGCATTCATGCACACCCTGTTTGAAAAGTTAGGGATTCCGTGCTAGTTTAAGCCGATACCCAAAAGAAGCAGGAGATCCTATTGGTTTCCTGCTTCTTTTTAATTTTTGTCCCGAATAATATATAATTTTCAGGACAAAAGGTGGGAAGTTATTCCCTTACTTGTTCGTATTTGTTCATCTAATAGATAAGCTATTTTTTTGTGTGTTTGCACAAAATGAATTCGTAAAAATTCACTCTATCCCTTAATCCTCGTCGTCATCGTCATCGACGATTGCTGCGGCAGCTCCTGAAACAGCAGATACCACTGCAATCACTGCAACGATCACAACCAATAAAATAAGAATTCCCAAAAAAATCAATAATCCTGTCTCTGTCATCTTCTCATCTCACTTTCCGTAACATCACCGGATGAAGCTATAGCCCTAACGGTAATAGCAGCTCTCTCTTCCCGGCATGTCCTCACCTTTTACATATCTGGCGTTGAACTCCATGTTGATCTCACGCAGTTCCTTTTTTCCGTCGATATAATCCTGATACATCTCTGCGAGTCCGCTCATGCAGCCATCACAGTTTGCTTCGATATTACCAAGAGAATCTGCAACAATCTTCTCCCGTTCTTCCTTTGTTGTCTCTGAAATCAGATATCCCATCGTACACCTCTACTCGATATAATACACATAATCTTCTTTTCGCGGCGCAGGTGCTGCTGCCTGTTCTGCTGCATACCCAAGCGCACAGTGTCCGATTCCTTCGTAGTTACCGGTAATTCCAAGCTTTGCAAGGATCTGTTTTCCAAAATCGGATTCGAATTCTTCCTTGGCACGGTGGATCCAGATACTTCCGATTCCAAGACTCTCTGCCGCATTTATCAGATTCCCCATCACAAGCGAACCATCATACAAATACGTCGGGCGATCCTTATCCGCCAAAACGACCAGTATCACCGGCGCACCGTAAAACGGGTCGAAGCCTTCCTTCCAGCCTCCGATCTTACGGTTCTCTTCTGCGATCTGATCCCGCAGTTCCTTATTTGTTACAGCAAGAATGACCGGCGACTGTTTGCCCATTCCGGTCGGTGCATACGTTCCTGCCTTGATGATCGCCTCTAAGTCATCCCTTGCGATCATATCCGGCTTGAAGCTTCTACAGCTTCTTCTCGTCTCTAATATATTCAGTGTCTCATTCATATGCTTCACCTTCTATATCACTGTCCTTGTATTCATTCTACTGCACACTATTATAGCAAATCCATGGACAAAATTCCAGTCTTAGGCGCAAATCAATTACAATATTGATAGCAAAAATAAAGTGTGTGCTTACTTCTTACGAAACGAGGATCACACCTCCATCATTTGCATACATGCTGCTGATTCCGGCAGTCTCTGCAATAATAATATCCTTGAACTTCACCTGCTGTTCGATCTTCTCCTTGATCGCTAATGCACGCTTTGGACAGTTGCAATGGGAAATCGCCAGAATGCGCTGTTCGCAGTTTTGGGTCTTCGCAAGCATATCGCTGATCATACGGTCGATTGCCTTGCCCATACCTCTTGCCTGATCTAACTGACAGATGCTTCCCTCCGGTGTCGATCCCATGACCGGCTTGATATTTAAGGCACTAGCAACAAATGCCTTCAGATTACTTAATCTTCCATTCTTACGAAGCGTATCTAAGGTCTCTAATACAAAAAACGTCTGCTGGCTGTCGATATAACGCTCGGTTTCCTCGATGACTTCCTCAAAGCTTTTTCCCGCTTCTTCTAATTCCTGGATCTTCATTCCGATCAGCGTCTCTCCGATCGAAGCAGATCTCGAATCAAAAACATGTACCTTCTTCTGTGGGTGATCCTCTAAATACATATTTCCTGCAAGAACGGCACTGTTATATGAACCGCTTAGCTTTGAAGATAAGGTAACCACATAGATGTGTTCTGCCGCCGCATCAAATGCCTTCATATAACGTTCCGGAGATGGACAGGAAGACTTCGGGCATTCCTTGCTTGCCTTTACCTTTTTTAAGAAATCAAGCTGGTTAAAGGTCGCATCATCCGTGATCTGCTCCCCCTCCACTTCAAGCTCTAACGGAACATTCTCATAATGTCCGTCCTGCTTCAACTGCTCGGTCAGTTCTCCACAGCTATCTATCACAATCTTATAATTCATGTAGTTCCTCCTTATGCATCTATTCACAGTATGCATATAAATCTTAAAAATATATATTGTATTCTCGATATTTATAACATGTAGTTTTTAATACTACTTGATGTTAGCACAAATCTACATGTTTGAAAAGAGTATTTTCCATTATTTTATATTTATTTTATACTTATCGTTAAAATCCGTTGTTTCGGATCATCGAGATAGTATACATTTCCGGTAATATCGCAGTAATTTTCCAGCATTTTCTGATCGATGAAGTATTTTTTCGCCCGGTCGTATAAGTCATCCGTTGCAAACTTTAAGGCAACACGGTGTTCCTCATTGTCTGCCACCTGTCCATACAATTCCCCGATCGCATCGACCTGCCAGTCCGTAAAGTAATAGCCTTCCCGTACAAAATAATTGTCATCCAATACATTGCACGATGGAAGTGCCATATGATCATCCGGTGTATGGGTTGCCTCCATCTCCTCGGTAGTAAATGCCAGATAACTGTAATTTACGAACTTCGATGATTCTTCGTCTTCATTCTGGTAAGTCGAATTGCCCCAGGTTGTATCCATATAATAATATGCACCGTCTAACTGTACGAGATTCCATGCATGTGCTTCTCCGTTTGCCGATCCGGTCACGATCACGCTTGGAATATTAAGCTGGTTTAACAGATACTGTGTTGCACTCGCATAGCCCTGACAGACCGTCTGTTTTCCGATAAATACACTGATGATATTCTGGCTGTCCGGTGCATCCTTGACGTAATCCACCTGACGGATCAGGTTCTCGAACACATACTTTGCCTTCTCATAACCGCCATCCTGCATCGAGACCCCGCTTAAGAATTCATCGACTGCTGCATCAATCTTACTCTGCATCTGCTTCTGTTCATCATAGGTCATCGTATACTTCGGTGCGAACTCAATACTGACACATTCCTCGTTTCTCGTATATTCCGTATAACTGTAACCGGATACCCAGAAAAGTCCGCCATAATCAGAACTTACATCCTCAAAGGCAAGCTTTAACACCGCCGGATCTAAGGTTGCTACCGTAACCTTTTCCGTATGATTCAGCATTGCATGCAGGATCTCATCATATACCTTTTTTCCTTCTTCATTCAGCCCCTGATAGGCATACTTGTCCTCTGATATGCTGTCGACATCTTCGATCTTCTCTAAGATTGTGCCTGCCGTCAGCTCCTTTGTAAAAGAAGAATAAAAATCACTCTGTTCATCCCAGTAGTCGACAACCTTCTTATGCATGTCTTCCCTGTTATAAATAATCCCCCCGGCTGCTGCAAGTGCAACGATTCCCAAAATCAGCCATGTGGCTTTTCTTCTTTTTTTCAAGTGTATTTCCTCCACGCTTTTCACTACCCCTATCTTACTATAGTTTTTCTTTTTTTTCTATGGAAATTATGATAAACTGTTATCGTCCACTTCAAATAAATCATCACATTTTGAGGTATTTATGAAAGTTTTTGAAATAACGAATGTTAAGGATTTTATGAATAAACTGCTTTGCAGTGATCTGTTTGATCATTTCCTGCTGTCCGAAGCCGTAATACAGGGTAAGGTCACCTATACGATCGACGGTCATCTGACAAAGGACTTCTATACCGAGGAAGAACGGATCGCCGAAGGACTAGATTCCTTAAGCTGTATTCCATTTTCCATGCTGCGTACGAACTGCTACGATCTGATCAAAGGGAAAAAGACGCCGGTCTCCTTCCGCTTAATCTTCATGCTCTCACCGGATAACCTGCGCCGGACCTTACAGAGTACAAACAGCAGCTTTACCGAAAATGATCTAAATGGCGTTTTCATCAATATCCGTTTTTCGGACTGTACCTTGACCTGTACCACGGGCGTTTCCTACCGCACGTTTTCACTCGATCATTCCTTTGAAGAGAGCTGGGATTCTCTGGTCGGAAAGTTTCTCTCTTCCCATGATATTTCCTATGATATACCGTAGGATAACCCGTAATTTTTCTTTACTTTTGCATATGGGTATGCTATGCTAAATCTATGTTGCAGTGCAGCATATTATTATTTTTGGAGGTACTAGAATGAACGGTACAGTAAAATGGTTTAACAACCAGAAAGGATACGGTTTCATCTCTGATGCAGAGGGTAATGACGTATTCGTACACTACACAGGACTTGCAATGGAAGGCTTCAAGACTCTTGAAGAAGGCGCTTCTGTAGAATTCGACGTAGTCGATGGTGCTAAGGGTCCTCAGGCAACAAACGTAACTGTTGTAAAATAGTTTCCGCTTGCCGATTTAATCATTTTATTTTCAATGTACCTTTCTCGTTAATATAGAATTTCGGTTTTTTATTATGATTAAGATATACGAAGTGAATGTGATTAAAGGTAATAGAATTCTCTATTACAAAAAAGTGTCTGTTTTCACAGGCACTTTTTTTCTGTATATCCCATCTATCTGCGTCTTCCAAAGACCATCAAAAACAAACTTCCTAAAAATACAAACAGATCCGAGATATTAAAAATAATATTCTTTATCCGCAAAAAACGCGTATTGATCCGGAAGTAATCGACCACATGATGCTTCGTCAGCCGGTCATGCAGATTACTTAATCCTCCTCCGGTGATCATTGCAAGCCCAAGTCTTACCCCCGTATGCTCCTTATGGTGCAGTGCCCATCCATAGATGGCAGTGATCGCACCAAGGATAAAACTGTGCAGTGCCGTCATCTGCTTCGGATGCTTTGCGAGCAGATTTAAGACCGCCCCCTTGTTATAGTACTTTGTCAGAATAATGTGGTTATGACAGATGGCTTCTTCTTCATCTAACTTTCTGGTTCGATCGATCTTTTGCTTGATAAAAAAGTCTAAGAAAAAAATCCCTGCCGTAATTGCAATAAAAATCATAGAAACACCTCTGCCTTTCTCTTATCCTTCCCGTTACAGACACTATATTTTCACATCTAACGGTTATACTCCCGCAATGCATCAAAAGTATCATAGAGGTTCAGCCGTCCATACCCCCATTCCCGGTTCGGATAAGTCCTGCCGTCATCTCTTGTCGCACCGCGGATAAAAAAGTTCTTGATCTGTACGGTATTGATATTCGTCGCACCGCGCCGCAATACCACCCATTCCATAAACAGCGCAGCCGCACCTGCGGTCACGGCTGCCGCTGCACTCGTTCCGGTACGGTTCTCATAGATCCCTGCCCGCGCTGCCGGTCCATAGACTTCTACCGCCGGTGCAACAAAGTCGGGCTTGATATACTGGTTGACCGTGTAGCCTCGCCCGGAGTCGGTATAAAGGCTGTTATCCCTTGTATTGTATCCGCCGACGGTTATGACTGCCCGTGCATCTCCCGGCACATTTACCGTATAATATGGGTTCGACCTTAAAAACACCACGTCACCGCTTAAGAAGCTACTATTCGGAAGCCAGATATGATAGCTGTCTGTCAGGTAATTATTCCCATAGACCTGTATGCTCCAGATCCCGCGTGTCGGCTTCTCAAAACGGATATCGATAAGCTGGTCACCGGAACTGATCCTGACAACCCGATAATCGATCGAAACGACCGTCTCCTCGAAAATGAACTGATAGACCTTCCGTTCTCCGGTACGCGGATATACCATCGGTACGATCTCTCCTGTCGGTGACATTACCGTCACCGAATACAACTCCGGTGCGCCTGCCCATAACTGTGCGGTAAAGCCGGTTACTCCCGATCCCACACTGATCTCTACCTTATCGTATTCTGTCTCTTCGTCTAAGCTTCCAAGATAATGATGTCTGGCATTCGCCTCATTTCCGGATGCTGTGATTACTGCGCACATCTGCCGGATGGCGACATCCCCCAGATAATACGCAAGCGGATTCGTACCATCGTGGCTTCCCATATTACTTCCAAGTGCAAGGCAGATGACAAGCGGCTGGTTCCGCCTGCCGGCAAGCCGCCACAGATAATAGACCGCTGCCATAATATCCGTTTCCTCAAATGCCACAGCCTGATCCGGGATAAAATAAAAATCCCTCAGGTACTGCTTTGCCTGCTTCAACTTCACGACTGCAATATCTGCCTCCGGAGCAGCTCCGCTAAATTCATTCGCAGCGTCTCTTCCACCTGCTGCAACACCCGCAACATAAGTACCGTGTCCATTTTCGTCCTGCGAGGGTACGATCGTATAGGGATCTTCTGCAAGCAATGCCTCGTTGATCACATCCTGCAGATATTCACTTCCATACAAAAAGCCCTCCGGTGGATTCCCCCTGATCGTCTGATCCCAGATCCCGGCAATCCGGCTGCTCCCATCGCTGTTTCGAAATACCGGGTTCGTATAGGCAATCCCGGTATCAATAAATCCAAGCAGGACACCATTCCCCTTTAAGGCAAGGGTCGGCTGGTTTTGCACCTTCAGTATTCCGCTTGCTTCTAATGCACTCTGATCGGACAGGGTATAGCACTTGGGAATCGCAGAGAAGGTATAATTGGAGATATTTAACTCCGGTGAACCTTCTCTTGGAATATAGAGTGCATAAAACCGGGTATCAATGGGCTGTATACAAAAGCCTGAGATATCCGGTCTTCCACTGCTTTCCCTGTCAATGATCAGATCGTAGTAATCATTGGAATAGATCTGATCTTCACATGACATAAAAAATCCTTTTCTGTTATCTTATGCCACGATCCTGTTTTTGATGACTATCCGTTATGATCCTCGAGTTCAATGCAGCCACGCATGGTGATCATCGGGCCACCCTTTTTCTCGATATAATCTTCTGTGATCGTCACCATTCCGATATTATCATCCTTCGGGATCTCATACATAATATCTAACATGAATTCTTCGATGATCGCACGCAGGGCTCTCGCTCCTACCTTCTTTTCCTTCGCCTTTTTCGCAATCGCATGAAGTGCGCCTTCTTCAAACTCCAGCTTCACCTCATCCATGGCAAGTAACTTCTGATACTGCTTGATGATCGCATTCTTCGGCTCCTGTAAGATGCGCACTAACATATCCTCCGTTAATGCCTCTAAAGTAAATATGATCGGCAGTCTTCCGATAAACTCCGGGATCATTCCAAACTTGCGGATGTCCTCGACGGTCACCTGTGCTAACAGGTTCTCTTCCTTGTCATACTTATCCTTTAAATCTGCCTTAAAACCGATCGATGCTTCCTTGTTCAGACGTTCCTTGATGATATCCTCAAGATCCGGGAACGCTCCGCCACAGATGAAGAGAATATTTCTCGTATTGACCATGGTCATCGGTACCATGGCATTCTTACTGCTGGCTCCTACCGGTACTTCCACCTCTGCACCCTCTAAGAGCTTCAACATTCCCTGCTGTACGGACTCTCCGCTGACATCACGCTGGTTGGTGTTGCGCTTTTTCGCGATCTTATCGATCTCATCGATAAAGATAATACCATGCTCTGCACGCTCTACATCGTTATCTGCGGCTGCAAGCAGCTTGCTGACTACACTCTCAATATCGTCACCGATATAACCTGCCTCGGTTAAGGAGGTGGCATCCGTAATCGCAAGCGGCACATCTAAGAGCTTTGCAAGGGTCTTGACCAGATACGTCTTTCCACAGCCGGTCGGTCCGATCATTAACATATTCGACTTCTCGATCTCGATTCCGTCAAAGTTACTTCCATCCGAAGCTGCCTGTGCTGCATCCTCAGCGATCCGCTTATAGTGATTGTATACCGCAACCGACATAACCTTTTTCGCATGATCCTGTCCTACCACATATTCATCTAAGCTTGCCTTGATCTTATGCGGAGCAGGAATCGACTTGATATCAAGTACCGGCTTTGCTTCTTTTTTCGGCTTTTTCTTTTTGATCTTCTGGCTCTGTGGCATAAAGCCCGGAATATCTGACAGATTGATCATACTGATATTCGGCATCTTACCGGAACTTAACAGATCGTCCATATTCATGCCGTTAAAGTTCATGCCGCCCATTCCGACACTGTTCATTGTATCAAAGGTACGCTGCATACAGTCCTGACAGATACAGATGTCGTTCGGGATCTTGATCATCTTACCGGCAACACTCTCCGGTCTGTGACAGATATAACAGACATCCTCATAATCATCCTCCGGCTTATCCGTTGTCTCCTCTGAAACAGCCTCTGTCACTTCTGCCTTGTCCTCTTTATCTACCTTATCTTCACTTTTCTCTTCTTTTTCAACTTCATAAAACTCTCTATCGTTATCAGACATATAAATCCTCATTTCTGCGCACGTTTTTTGCGCTGCGCGCAATAAGGGCGCATAGCGAGTTTGTGTCAAGTGCGCGCAGACACAAATCTCGTGTGTGAAAATCTATTTTCACACTATTCTCCTCATATTACATTTCAATTTATGTCATAATTATAATTCACCCAAAAAGGAATCTCAATAAAATACGGCAAGATTTCATAAATTCTTTAGATATTACTGGGCTGCGATCCGCGCGGCAAGCTCCTCTAAGTATGCCCAGCGGTCCATCTTCTCTTCTAAGAGGTTCTCGACCTCTGTCTTTTCCTTCGTAAGTTCGCCCAGCTTTACGAAGTCACTCGTATACTGCTCCATCTCACGGTCGATCTGATCCATTTTCTCTTCGAGCTGTGCGATCTCATCCTCGATGACTTCGTATTCCTTCTGTTCCTTATAGGTGAACTTTAACTTCTTCTCATGCGTCCAGGTTGCACGGGAATCGGTTGCCGGAGCGGATGCCTGCGTATCGGACGATCCGGACTTCGTATTCTCCCTACGGCTGAGGCTGCCGGCTTCTTGTGAAGTTCCTTCTGCCTCGCGTCTTAACATATAATCCGTATAGCCGCCTTCATACTGTCTGAGTTCTCCACCGTCTTCAAATGCAAAGATCCTGCGGACGATCCGGTCTAAGAAATACCGGTCATGGGAAACTGTGATCACGATTCCATCGTAATGATCAAGATAATCCTCTAAGATCGTAAGCGTCGTAATATCAAGATCATTTGTCGGCTCATCTAGAATCAGGACATTCGGTGCTTCCATTAAGACCCGAAGCAGATTCAGCCGCCGCTTTTCTCCACCGGATAATTTTGCAATCGCACTGTATTGTTCACTTGGTGGAAATAAGAACTTCTCTAACATCGCAGATGCGGACACTAATCCGTCCTCTGTGCGTACATACTCTGCGGTGTTCTTGATATAGTCGATCACCTTCATCTTCGGATCCATATAGGCGATCCCTGCCGAGGCATCCTGCTCGATCTCCTGCGTGTAATATCCGATCTTGATCGTCTGTCCGATCGTCACAGTACCGGAATCCGGTTCGATCCTGTGATCGATCATCTTCATCAGGGTCGTTTTTCCACAGCCATTTTTCCCGATAAATCCAATGCGGTCGTTCTTTAAAAAGATATAGGAAAAGTCGTTGATCAGCACCTTGTCCCCATATGCCTTATGGATGTGATCTAACTCTACCGTTGTCTTACCCATTCTGGTTGAGATCGAACTCATCTCTAACTTCTGATCGATTTCCGGTGCCTTCTGATCGCGCAGCTTTTCATAGCGTTCGATATGCGCCTTCTGCTTGGTGGAACGTGCTCTTGCGCCCCGCTTCATCCATTCGATCTCTTTTCTTAAGATCGACTGACGCTTTCTTTCTCCTGCCCAGGCAATATCTTCCCGTTCCTGCTTCGCGGTAAGATAACCGGAATAATTTGTCTCATAGCTGTAGGTCTTACCCTTATCAATCTCTACGATACGGTTACAGACACTGTCTAAGAAGTAACGGTCATGCGTTACCATCACCATTGCACCCTTATAGCTTTTCAGATAATTTTCCAGCCACTCTGCCATATCGGAATCTAAGTGGTTCGTCGGCTCGTCAAGGATCAGAACATCACATGGTGTTAAAAGTACCGCAACAAGTGCCAGACGCTTACGCTGTCCACCGGAAAGATGACCGGTCTTTTCCTCGAAATCCGTCACTCCAAGCTTTGTTAACATTGACTTCGCCGTACTCTCCAGATTCCAGATCTCATGTGCTTCCCTGCTCTCCTTCTTATGCGTGCTTCCGGTCTGTGCATAGGATAAAACGCTCTCTAAGACGGTGGCATCCGGATCAAATTCCGGCATCTGTGGCAGATAACGGATCACTACATGATTGGCACGGATCACCTGTCCGTCATCCGGCTCTTCTAATCCTGCTATGATCTTTAACAGGGTGGACTTGCCGGTTCCATTGATGCCAATGATTCCCACCTTTTCTCCATCCTGAAGATAAAAAGAAGCTCCATCAAACAGTTTCCGCTCTGTATATACCTTTGTGATATTTTCAACCGCTAGTAAATTCATGTTCATCTCCTTTGTCCGTTATGCAGATTAACCTTAGCAAAAATTTTCAAAAAAAGTGTGTGCCAGGCACACACTTTTTACTTCTTATAAATCACAGTTATTTACGGTTCTTGGGAATGGGATGACATCACGGATGTTCGCCATTCCGGTCAGATACATGACACAGCGTTCGAAGCCAAGTCCGAAGCCTGCATGTCTTGCAGAACCATACTTACGAAGATCGAGGTAGAAGCTGTAATCTTCTTCCCGGAGTCCAAGCTCTTTGATTCGCTCTAATAGCTTATCGTAGTCATCCTCTCTCTGGCTTCCTCCGATGATCTCACCGATTCCAGGTACCAGACAGTCAACTGCTGCAACGGTCTTGCCGTCTTCGTTTAACTTCATATAGAAGGCTTTGATCTCCTTCGGATAATCGGTTACAAAGACCGGACGCTTGTAGACCTGCTCGGTTAAGTAACGCTCATGCTCGGTCTGTAAATCACAGCCCCAGGATACCTTATAATCAAACTCATCGTTATGCTCTTTTAAAATATCGATTGCTTCGGTATAAGTTACTCTTGCAAAATCAGAATGCAGTACATTGTTCAGACGGTCTAAGAGTCCCTTGTCTACGAAGTTGTTGAAGAACTGCATCTCTTCCGGTGCATTTTCCAATACATAAGCGATAATGTATTTTAACATGCTCTCTGCAAGCATCATGTCGTCCTGTAAGTCTGCAAAGGCGATCTCCGGCTCGATCATCCAGAACTCTGCCGCATGACGTGTGGTATTCGAATTCTCTGCACGGAAGGTTGGTCCAAAGGTGTAGATATTCTTAAATGCCATTGCATAAGTCTCACCGTTTAACTGACCGCTTACCGTCAGATTGGTCGGCTTATTGAAGAAGTCCTGTGTATAGTCCACACTGCCATCTTCATTTTTCGGCAGGTTTGCAAGATCTAAGGTTGTTACCTGGAACATCTCGCCCGCACCCTCACAGTCACTTCCTGTGATCAGTGGTGTGTGTACATAGACAAAGTCACGCTCCTGGAAGAACTTATGGATTGCATAAGCGATCAGGGAACGTACACGGAATACTGCCTCAAAGGTATTCGTTCTTGGTCTTAAGTGTGAAATCGTTCTTAAGTACTCAAAGCTGTGACGTTTCTTCTGAAGTGGGTAATCCGGTGCACTTGTACCTTCGATCTCCACCTTCTCTGCCTGGATCTCAAACGGCTGTTTTGCCTGCGGTGTTGCCTCTAACTTACCGGTTACGATCACAGCAGCTCCGACATTGATCTTGCTAAGCTCTGCGAAATTCTCTAACGCATCTGCATAAACGACCTGCAGCGGCTCAAAGAATGTTCCATCGTTTACCACAATAAATCCAAAATTCTTGGAAGCACGGTTGCTTCTTACCCAGCCACCGATTGTAATTGTCTTACCAATATAAGCATCTTTGTTGCGGAATATTTCCCTGATATTTACAAGTTCCATTTTCATCCTTTCTATGCCTTCGCCTTACGGCATCCGGCATGTATCCGGCTTTGCCGGAATCTCCTTATTTTTACTACAGGCACTATCCCCACAGCACCTATAGCAGTATATACATCTATGACCGGTTACTCTGTTGCAGCCTCAGTTTCTGCCGGTGTCTCTGTTTCCGCAGGAACCTCTGTCTCTGTATTCTCCGGCTCCTGTACGGTTACCTTTGCATTGTCTACAACGACCTGTAATGCCTGATTGCAGACATATACTTTCTGTAAGTATGCTTTTCCATCCTTTGCGGTAGAAGCATAGCTCTCATAAAGCTTGTCTTCTGATTCATAGCCATTGTTGTTCATCATATTTTTTACATAATCAGCAAAGCCATCATCGTCTAACTTAATGCCTTCCTTATCTGCGATCGTCTCTAAGATCAACTGTGTCTCTAAGTCATCCTTGACTTCCTTTTCGATCTCAGCTAAGAAGTCTGAGTATTCCATGTTAAAGCTGTTCTTCACATAATCCTCTAACTTGGTTCCGTCCTGACAGTAATAGGACTCGTACTGCTTGAGCACCTCTGCCACCTTCGCATCTAACAGTCCGTCCGGTGTACCGTCTACTGTGCAGTTCTCTGCAAGCTTCTGCAATGCTGCGGTACGGATTGCGGACTGCTTGCTGGAATCCTGTGAGGTCTGTAAGTAATCTCTGATGTCGGAAACCATCTTGTCCTTGTTGTCATAGCTCATGCCGGTCTTGTCCGACAGATATGAAACATACTCATCACTTAAGGTATCATAGCTCATGTCGTTACGGTTCACGATCTTGTTGACTTTTACATGGAATACAACATCCTGTCCTGCAAGATCGGTTGTTGAATAATTCTCCGGGAATGTCAGGTTCAGATCCTTCTCATCACCGACATTCATACCGATCAGCCCGTCTTCAAAGCCGTCGATAAAGGTCTTAGAACCGATCTCAAGCACGTATCCGGTTGCGGAACCGCCATCGAATTCCTCACCATCCTTTGTTCCGGTATAGTCGATATTGACAAAGTCACCACTCTCGACTGTCTGCTTATCTGAATCTGTATAGTATGGATAATTCGCAATCACATTGTTGTTGATATAATCTGCAACATCCGAATCCTCTACCTGGTAATCGTCATCGATCGTCACGTCGATTCCCTTATAATCACCTAACTTCACATAATCCGCTGCATTATATTCAATGGATGCAAACGATGTTGTCTCTGTTGCCTCTGCAACCTCTGTACCATTTTCTGTCCCGCTTTTCTTATTGCCACAGGCAGTTGCTGTTGCCGCCATGCAGACACATAAAAGCAGTGCTACTATCTTTTTTTTCATGAATCTTTTCCTCTAATCTTTCTACCCGTGCAGGTATGCCTGCCCACACAAATTCTATCTGTGGAAAACATGTTCTTCCACATCATACTAACATAGCACATTTTTCCCGAAAAAAAAAGTGCTTCCTGCAATTTCGCAAATATTTCACATATTGATTTTTCCTGGGATCAATGATACAATTATCTTCGAATTTATACCAAGGGAGGACATCACAGTGCCAACATTTGCTATTGTTTTACTGGTTATCATTGTTATTTTACTCGCTGCACTGATCGCTTTATATTTCGTAGGGAAAAAAGCTCAGAAGAAAAAAGATGAGCAGGATGCTCAGATCGCAGCCGCATCACAGTCTGTTACGATGTTGATCATCGATAAGAAGAAAATGAAGTTAAAAGACGCCGGTCTTCCGGCCCAGGTGCTTGAGCAGACACCGAAGCTTCTCCGTCGTTCTAAGGTACCGATCGTAAAAGCCAAGGTTGGTCCTCGTGTTATGACACTGATCAGCGATGGCGCAATCTTCGATTCCATTCCTGTCAAGAAGGAAGTAAAGGCTACCGTAAGTGGTCTCTACATCACCGGGATCAAGGGTCTGCGTGGTCCGATCGAAGCTCCTGCAAAGAAAAAAGGCTTTATGGCTAAGCTTCGTGACAAAGCCAATCAGTAACAAAAAAGTGTGCGTAACCCGCACACTTTTTTTATGCTATCCGAAAGTCTCCGCTTTCCTTTGACTGTATGTTCATCGTGATCGTACAGTCTGCCATATGTTCATAATTCACTTCTAATGCATAATCTACTTCTACATGAAGCTTATGTTCTTCTTCTGTCACCGAAATATTTTTGGCATCTATTCCGATCAGAAGACTTCCAAACGGCGTATAATAATACGTCAGATTCTTCTTATTCTTCTCGAACAGCATATGTACGTTTGACACACCTTTTTTCGTAATATCAAGTGTGTTCTCACCTAACTTGATCATGCTCTTGGTACTTCCTTCAAAGCCCTCCTGCACCTCTTCGTATAAAATATAATGTTTGCCGTTGCGTTTATAATAATCTCCATGGGTAATGACCTCGATCGGTTCACCATCCATGCTCTCTGCCATCTGAAGTCCACTGATTGATACGATTACATCCTTTGTCATCTGTGTATTCACCCCTTAGCTTCTTTCTACTTTTACAATCAAAACCGCAATGTAGTATAACATAAGAACTACATTTTTTCCATATACTTATTCAGGAATGTCAGATATTTGCATTTTACGGTATAGTTCTTCTTTTCCATCAATGACTGATATTCCTCGTTTGTCAGGGTGCGCTGCAGCTTTTCCTTTGCCTGATCCTCCACAACCTCATAGGTGCTTCCGGCAAAGCACATATTCGGATACATCACACACCACCAGTTATGCCCGGCTCCGTTTCCGATCACGACCTCTAATGCATCGTATCGTCCCGCCGGAAACGTATAGGCACCATAGGTCTTATCCGGGAAGTCCACCGGGGATACCGACGCTTCCACTGCATATGTATATCCACTTTCCCGGATCACATCCTCTGCCTTATCCACAATTTCTCCGAGTTCCTGCCTGGTAATACGTTTACAGTCCTCTAACGAAGCAGCATCCTTTAACTTTTCCTTCATCAGAACGCCGACTGCATCACGGACACGCAGCTTAAGTGCCTGATCCTCCCTGCTGTCGCTGTTTGCACGCACATGAAAACGCAGTACCTTCGCTGCGATCTCCTGCTGCATGTCCCTCTCCTGTATCTGCTTTTCGCCCTGCTCCATGCCAAATGCCAGTCCCACGAGCATGAAAACTACTGCTGCCTTTTTGATACAATCCATAAAAACTCCCTTCCGCGATTCCTGCAAAATCACCACTTATTTAAAAGGAGTCTTGCCGGATTGTGCTTATCTTATTCATAGAATTCAGATTTCAAAGCTACTAGGTAAAATTGGAAATGGCAGAATGCGCAAATATGTTCCGCAAACATTTGCAACGCTCATCGTGAACTAACTGCCAACTACAACCAGACAAGTTCAGCAAAGGCTTCACTTGTG
>CACZPJ010000038.1 GCA_902782995.1 uncultured Lachnospiraceae bacterium
CCATACAAGTTCAGCAAAGGCTTCACTTGTGGTTTTCGTAAGCAGTGGATTTCACTCGCAGCTAAAAGCGCAAATAAAAGTTTGCTTCACATATTTTATGCATTTTGTCATTTTAAATTTCATAAAGAATCCTTTCATCTTTTATTGTTAATTGAATCCTACGATCTTCTGAGACAGCTTGTAGGCTGCTACCGAGATCTTTCTTCCTCCCTTGCCCGGCAGATTCATCGTCTGTCCAAGGATACCGCGTCTGAGATGGTGGAACAGCCGCAGATCCTTCTCCTTGATGTAGCTCCACAGTTCACGTTTCTTCTCCAGATTTTCTTCGGTTCCGGAACGGATACACATGATCGTGGATACCACGGTGATGATCTCTAAGTAATTAAACATATAATTTCTCAGATGACGGTTTGAAATCTTCCAGAGATCTACATCATCTGCCATGATCTTATTGACTTTGATCTGCTGATCGATCCTTCCGATCATAACCTTCTCATTGACCGACTGATCTTCTCTGCCGATAAAATAACGGTAGAAATCCACATCCAGATAATACATATTCTGTACATATGGAAGCGGCTTGTATACAAAGATGTTATCCACATAGAAGGTATGACGCGGCAGCTCTAATCCACACTCCCGGAGCAGCTTGGTACGATAGATCACAGAATGCATCAGGATGTATTTTCCCTTTGGCATACGTTTTACATCATCCCAGGTAAACATTCTTCCCTGTGGGAATTCCTTCGTATAGCGCATGACCTTCTTATGTTTTGCTCCCTGCTTCTCATAGACAAAATTGCTAAGCAGCATATCAAGCTGCTTATTTGATCCACTCAGTTCACGCAAGGTATCAAGGATCGTGTGATATGCTTCTTCATCTACCCAGTCATCGCTGTCTACGACCTTAAAATACAGACCGGTTGCATTTGCAATACCGGTATTGACTGCTGCACCATGTCCACCATTCTCCTGATGGATCGCACGGACGATCGTCGGATACTTCCGCTCGAATTCATCTGCGATCTCTCTTGTTGCATCCTTTGATCCATCATCCACGATCAGGATCTCTACGTCTTCACCACCCACCAGCAGTGAATTCACACAATGCTCCATATAATCCTGTGAATTATAACATGGTACTGTAATTGATAATAATTTCATTCTCTTCTCCATTCTTCCGGCTTATGCACGCTTTGCCATCAGTTCGTCTGCCAGTTCGAGTGCATGCTTTGTCATTGCATCAATATTGTAATACTTATACTCTGCTAATCTTCCAAGCAGATACAGATTCCCGTAACGCTTCGTGAGTGCCTTGTATTTTTCATATAATGCCTGGTTCTTGTCATTTAAGATCGCATAATACGGGATCTCTCCGTCTGCTCCGGTATATGCAAACGGATATTCCTTCACGATCGTCGTTCCCTTTGCATCCTTCTGACCGGTTAAGTGCTTAAACTCTGTGATCCTCGTATAATCTTCACTGACGGTGTAGTTAACGACGCTGTGTCCCTGAAAATCGTCCTGCTCATAATGTTCGAATACAAAATTCAGGGAACGGTACGGAAGTCTTCCATAGACGCAGTCAAACAGTTCATCGATCGCACCGGTATATACGATCCTGCCCGTATATGGTTCTCCATCGAATAAAACGGTCCCATCCGCCGAAAAGCTCAGACGATCCTTACAATCTGTACCTGTCTGTA
The DNA here is from genome assembly GCA_902782995.1 of uncultured Lachnospiraceae bacterium. Taxonomy (GTDB): domain Bacteria; phylum Bacillota; class Clostridia; order Lachnospirales; family Lachnospiraceae; genus Roseburia_C. The sequence goes on from CACZPJ010000038.1 coordinate 1,707, forward strand.
CCTCGATTCCCGGATGGTCTAACATTCTTTCAAACATCGGAGTAAAGCCATAAAGCGGCACTCCCTGATACTTGTCCTGAAAATAACGGTTATCTCTTGAGATCAGAACCGGTACGCGTCCGGTCACCTCTGGGCTTATCTCTTCCGGTGTCTGTCCCCACTGCTTCATCGTATACTTCAAAAAGACATTCTCATACACATATTCCGCAATCTGTCTGATGTCTGCGTCCTCATTCTCACGCAGCTTCATGATCGGTACCCGGCTGCCTTCGCCATAGGCTTCGATCAGCTTCTTCTCTAACCGGTCCGCCTGTTCCTTCTCGTATACCATATGTAAGGTATTCAGATTAAACGGGATCGGGATCAGTCTGCCATGCACATTTGCAACGACTTCATGTCCAAAATCATACCAGTCCGTAAAACGTGACAGATACTCCCGTACCTCTTCGATTCCTGTATGGAAAATATGTGGACCATATTCATGGATCAGCACCCCATATTCATCCGCTTTATCATAACAGTTGCCTGCAATATGATCCCTGCGCTCTAAGACTAACACCTGCTCGCCGCCTTCTTCTGCGAGCTTTCTTGCCATCACACTGCCGGCAATTCCTGCACCGATTATAATCGTATTATACATATTCTACCCCATTTCTGCTCATTTCTCTTCTTCCTATTATACACATTCCAATTACAGATTCCAAATGCTTTTTTCTTAGGTTTTTATGAATACGTTTCCCCGTTTACAGAAAGTTCATATTTTATTTACAGCATAATCATACTTTTTCCACAGCATCTTCACAAAGCATCTCTATACTTTTAAGTACATCGAAAGTGCAACAAGTTATTGATATAATTTTTTCATAGACCTTGCCTTCTGGCAAGGTTTCCTCCCAGCAACAGATGAGCTTTCACTCATACTTCATAAATCTTTTTCATAATGAAAAGCCGGTGGTTTCCACCGGCTCCTCTTTTTATTATGCTTCTATTCGGACTGTTCCTCTTTGATCCGCTTTGCACCCAGTAAAATATTGACTGCATCTGTATACTTTTCGAACGCTGCCGGAATCGGATACAGCGACTTTGTATCCTGCGGTTCCACAAACAGCATATCGGTATTCTCATCCTCCTCTAGTGCCGCCACACGGATCATATAGCCGCACATATGCCACTCGATATGGGAAAAAATATGCTTCGCATCGGTCAGCTTTTCGATCCGCATCGGTGTAAGCTGTCTTTCTGTCACATACCGTAATGCCTCTTCCTCACTGATGTGTCCCTCTAAGTTCGGGAACTCATACATGCCTGCAAGCAGTCCCTTTTTCGGGCGCTTTCTTAAGGCAAACCGTTCTCCGTCACGGATGATGAGTACCGTCTTATCCTCGATCTTACGCGGCTTCGCCTTACTTTTTACCGGGATGTCTGCGATCTTATCTTCCCTTTTGGCAAGGCAGAACTCCTTCCATGGACAGGCATCACAAAGCGGCTGTCCATTCGGGACGCAGACCGTCGCACCAAGCTCCATCAGTGCCTGGTTAAACGCCCCTGCCTGATCCCTTGGGATCAACGGAAGCAGCCGCTGTTCCATCTGATTTTTCACAGACTGCTTCATAATATCCGAAGGATCTGCCATAACGCGCGTGATCACACGCAGGACATTCCCATCCACTGCCGGAACAGGTATCCCGTATGCGATCGAAGCGATCGCACCTGCCGTATAATGACCGATCCCTTTTAACTGCAGCAGCTTCTCATAATCTGCCGGAAGAACGCCATCATACGATTCCATGACCGTCTGTGCCGCGATCCGCATATTCCGCACACGGTTATAATATCCAAGTCCTTCCCAGAGCTTTAAAAGCTTCTCATCCGGACACTCTGCCAGTGCCTTCACATCGGGAAGCTCTGCTACAAAGCGTTCAAAATACGGCTTTACCGCTTCCACTCGGGTCTGCTGTAACATGATCTCCGATACCCAGACCCGGTAAGGTGTTGCTTCCTCTCTCCACGGCAGTACCCGTGCATGATCTCTAAACCACGCCAAAAGCGGGGTTACGATCTGTTCAAGCTTCATTTCTTCCTGCATAAATTCCTCTCTCAAATCCTGCTCTTTACAAATGCTGCAATCTTAGACAGGCACTCTGCAATAACTTCCTTCGAATATGCATAGGAACAACGGATATAACCTTCGCCGCAATGTCCGAATGCATCACCCGGAATGACCGCAACCTTCTGCTCCTGCAATAACTGGTGACAGAATTCCATACTCGTAAGACCGGTCTTTTGGATCGATGGAAATACATAAAATGCACCTTCCGGTTCTACGACATCTAATCCCATCTCCACAAAGCCATCTACCATCAGCTTTCTGCGCCCATCATATTCCTTGCGCATAATGGCAATCTCTTCATCACGCACCGGACTAATCATCGCTTCTAATGCCGCATACTGGCTTGTTGTTCCTGCGGACATCGTCGTAAACTGATGGATCTTATTCATATGAAAGATCACATCTGCCGGTCCTGCTGCAATTCCCATTCTCCAGCCGGTCATTGCAAAAGCTTTTGAAAAACCGTTTAAAACGACCGTACGCTCTGCCATGCCCGGAAGTGCAGCGATCGAAACATGCTTCTTGCCGTAAGTCAGTTCTGCATAGATCTCGTCACTGATCACAAAGATATCATGTTCGATCAACAGTGGTATAATCGCCTCTAAGTCCTCCCGTTCCATGATCGCTCCGGTCGGGTTGCTTGGGAAGGAGATCAACAGTACACGGGTCTTGTCCGTGATCTTGTCCTCTAACTGTTCCCTGGTCAGACGGAAACGGTTCTTTGCCTGTAACTCTAAGGATACCGGAACACCGCCACATAATTCAATACATGGAATATAGGAAACATAGGAAGGTTCTACCACTAAGACTTCGTCTCCCGGATTTACCAGTGTACGGAGTGCCAGATCGATGCCCTCGCTTGCTCCCATCGTGATTAAGATCTCGTCCTGTCTGTCATAATGAAGATCAAACTTCTCTAAATATTCGGCACATGCCGCACGCAGTTCTACCGTTCCCCTGTTATCTGTATACTTGGTCTGTGCCTGCTCGATCGATTCGATCGCCGCCTTACGCACATGCTCCGGAGTTGCAAAGTCCGGCTCACCGACGCCAAGGGATAACGCGCCGTCCATGGTGTTTGCTATGTCAAAAAAGTCCTTGATCCCGGAATCCGGCATCTCTTTTACGATTTTTGATATGTAAGATCTGCTCATACTTTTTTCCTCTTTTCGTACTTCATTCCAGCGTAAAATTATAGCACAGAATTTTTTTCCTGACTACTATAGAGATTTTAGGATCAAACGTATTTGTAGGTTCTTTATTGAAAAAATGCACAAATATGTTCCACAAACATTTGCAACGCTCTTTGAAGCTAAAAACGCAAATAAAAGTTTGTTCCACATAATTTGTGCATTTTTTCATTTCAAGTTTAACGAACTACTTTTGATTTTCAAACCAATTTATAAAGCAGTTACTCTATGTAACTATCGCATATCCAATTCCTACCACTCCAAGCACGATCCCTACGATTTCAAGTACCGTCAGATGTCCCTGCCCGTCCTGCTCCTCTTCCTTTTTCCACACTGCAATGGCTATTTCGATGTCAAACAAAAGAATTGCCGCTCCTGCTGTCACCATTGAAAACACCGGAATTTTGCTTCTCCCTACTATCAGGATTACCGCCAATAATACGGTATAAATTATCATCTGTATCAGATTCTTTTTCATTCAAAGTTCCTCCCCTTCTTTTCGGACTGCCTGTCAAAATTATCTTCCGCCATCAATTTTATCAAGCTTTTCCTGCAAATTCAATTCCCGCCTTCTAAGGCACATAGAGTTTTCATCAAAATACGCGCTTCTCATTGACAAAACCGCCCATTAGATATATATTATTAGTATGTAATGTTCGTTAAATTTTTATCAATTACAACTATTTTAGGAGGGCTTTATCCAATGAATAACTTAAAGTTAGAAGTGGAAAACGAAATCGCTGTTCTTTCTATCACAAGACCAGCAGCATTAAACGCATTAAATTCTGAGACATTAGACGAACTGAACGAGGTTCTTACTGAGATCGAAGGAAGAGATGACATCAAGGTTGTTATCTTAACCGGTGGTCCTGATAAGAAGGGTAACGAATTCAAATCCTTCGTTGCAGGTGCTGATATTGCTGAGATGGTAAACTTCTCCGCAGCAGAAGCAAGAGCTTTCGGTATGAAGGCATCTGTTCCATTCTTCAAGTTAATGAACATGAGACAGGTTACAATCGCAGCCGTAAACGGCTTCGCACTTGGTGGCGGATGCGAGATCTCCATGGCATGTGATATCCGTATCGCATCTGACAATGCAGTATTTGGCCAGCCTGAGTGTGGTCTTGGTATCATCCCTGGATTCGGTGGTACACAGAGACTTGCCCGTCTTGTTGGTATGGGACGTGCAAAAGAGATGATCTTCACCTGCGACAACATCGACGCAAACGAAGCTTATCGTATCGGCTTAGTAAACAAGGTAGTTGCTAAGGAAGAGTTAATGTCTACTGCTAAGGTAATGGCTGCTAAGATCATTTCTAAGGGAAGCTACGCTGTATCTGTTGCTAAGGCTGCAATCAACAACGGATATGATATGGACATCAAGAACGCAGTTGAGATGGAAGCAAACCTCTTCGGTGTTACATGTTCTACACATGATAAGACAGAAGGAATGAGCGCATTCTTAGAGAGAAGAGCCGCTGATTTAACAGACTTCTAATTCATACATAGAAAAGCCTGGTTTCGATCGAAGCCGGGCTTTTTTTACAATCATATACAGAAATGAGGTTCACAAAAAACTATGAAAAACAAAATAATTGGCTTTATTGGCAGTGGAAACATGGGAAGTGCAATGATAAAGGGCATCCTTGCTTCTAAGCTTGCAGATGCATCGCAGATCATTGCAAGTGCAAAGACACAGGCAACGCTTGATCAGTTAAAGGCAGACTGTGGAATCGAAACAACGCTCTCAAATCTTACGGTTGCAGAAAAATCCGACATTCTTTTTCTTGCGGTAAAACCATACTTATATGAGAGCGTCATCCGTGAGATCCGCGATGCCATCACCGATGATCAGATCATCGTAGCGATCGCAGCCGGTCAGAACATCGAAAAAATCGAAGGTGCTTTTGGCAAACCGGTCAAGCTCGTCCGCACGATGCCAAATACACCTGCCATGGTGGCAGAAGCCATGTCTGCACTTGTTCCGAACGAAAATATCACAGAGGATGATCTTTCACTTGTTACCCGGATCTTTGAGAGCTTCGGAAAAGCAGAGGTCGTACCGGAATCCTTAATGGATGCCGTTACCGGAGTCAGCGGCTCCTCTCCTGCCTATGTCTACATGTTTATCGAAGCAATGGCAGATGCCGCAGTTGCAGACGGCATGCCACGCACACAGGCATATAAGTTCGCCGCACAGTCCGTACTGGGTGCTGCAAAAATGGTACTTGAGACCGGAAAACATCCGGGTGAATTAAAGGATGCGGTCTGCTCCCCAGGCGGAACCACGATCGCTGCCGTTGCAAAGCTTGAAGAAGGCGGTCTGCGTAATACCGTGATCCAGGCACAGCGGGCATGTACCGAAAAATCACGCGAAATGAGTAAATAAAAGTAAAAAGAAAAGAGGATTATTATGTGGGCATACGATAGTGTATTTTATCAGATCTATCCATTGGGATTTTGTGGCGCACCTTTTGAAAATGATGGCAAGTTAGAGCATCGTATCTTAAAGGTCAATGACTGGATTCCACACATCCAGAAACTGGGCGCAAATGCGATCTATTTTTCACCGGTATTCGAATCCGATACGCATGGCTATAATACAAGGGATTACCGCAAGATTGATACCAGACTTGGTACAAATGAGGACTTCGTCGAAGTATGTAAGAATCTGCACGAGGCAGGCATCAAGGTCGTATTAGACGGTGTATTCAACCATGTCGGACGTGGATTCTGGGCATTTCAGGATGTACTGGAGAAAAAATGGGATTCTCCTTACAAAGACTGGTTCCATATCAGCTTCGACGGAAACTCAAATTACAATGACGGACTCTGGTATGAAGGCTGGGAAGGCAACTATGATCTGGTCAAATTGAATCTTCAGAATCCGGCTGTTGTCGATCATCTGTTAGAAAGTGTTACCTACTGGGTAAATACCTTCGATATTGACGGTCTTCGTCTCGATGTTGCATACTGCTTAGACCATGACTTTATCCGTCGTCTGAGAAGCCACTGCGACAGCCTGAAGAAGGACTTCTTCTTAGTCGGTGAGAC
>CACZPJ010000039.1 GCA_902782995.1 uncultured Lachnospiraceae bacterium
GGTACGAAGGTGATCCCGTTAAAGGATATTAAGATCGGTGTCCTTTATATAGGAAGTGCATCTGAGACATCCGGCTATACCTATACACATGAGCTGGGTATTCAGGGAATGGTCAACAACTTAGGTTTAGCCAGCAGTCAGGTGATCCGTAAGGAGAATGTTGACGATGGAGATGAGGACGCGATCGATCAGGCATTACAGGAGTGCGTGGACGAAGGCTGCAACATTATCTTTACGACAAGCTGGGGCTACATGGAACTGACGAATGAATATGCCGAAAAGTACCCGGATATTTATTTTGCACATGGTACCGGTTATATGAGCAATGGTAAGAACTTTACGAATTATTTCGGCCGTATCTATCAGGCACGTTACCTGTCCGGAATTGTTGCAGGTCTTAAGACAAGCAGTAACAAGATCGGTTATGTGGCAGCGCAGGGATCGGAGAATTCCGAGGTAACCGGTGGTATCGATGCATTTGCAATCGGTGTGGAATCGGTCAATCCGGATGCTGAGATCTATGTGAAGGTAACACATAGCTGGTATGATCCGGAGGGAGAGCGTGCAGCAGCCGACGCGCTGTTGGCAGAAGGCTGTGATGTGCTGGCACAGCATTGTGATACGACCGCACCGCAGGAGGCAGCACAGGAGAAGGGCGTATACAGTATCGGTTACAATTCCGATATGAGTAAGGAGACACCGAAGGCAACACTGACATCTGTCATCTGGACATGGAGTGCATATTATACCTCATATGTACAGAGCATTATTGATGGAAGCTATGATGGATCAAATTATTACGAAGGAATGTCTGTCGGACTGGTCGGACTGTCGGAGCTCGCAGACTTTAATGATAAGCAGGCTGCCGAGAAGGTAAGCGAAGCGAAAAAGCAGATTGAAAGCGGAGCATTCAATGTGTTTGACGGAGAACTTAAGACGAATGATGGCAAGACCATCGGGGAAAGCGGCAAGACATTGGATGATGCGACGATCACAGGCGGAATTGACTGGTATTATCAGAATGTGACGGTATTGGACTAGGGGGAATGGACATATGAAAAAGGTAGAGAAGAAACAGAGAGCGAAGAAAGAAAATAAGAGTATGACCTTAAAAGCGAAGCTGCTTTTGATATCCTTAGTACCGATCATGCTGCTTGGGTTATCTGTTATACTGGTCTGCTTTTCGAGGATTACATCTATGATCAAAAGCGAGACAGAAGAGGCACTGCGTGCGACGGCGCAGTCTGTACTTGCTGCCTACAGCCAGAACACCGGAGATTACTTCCAGAATGCAAACGGAGACATCTGGAAGGGCGGTTATGACATCTCAAAGTCAGAGAACCTGCTGGATACGATCAGCAGCGGCTCCGGAATAGAAGCAACCTTTTTCTACGGGGAACAACGTGTCGTCACTTCGTTAAAGGATGCTTCCGGGGACAGACTGCTTGGCTCACCGGCGGGAGATAAGCTTGTGGAGACAGTGGAGAAAAACGGTGAGGATTATTTTACCGATCTGGTGTCTGTAGATGGCACACGTTATTATGGATACTACATTCCGGTTTATCAGAACCAGTCGGAGGAGATCATCGGAATGATCTTTACCGGAACCTTAAAGTCGGAGGTCGATAATAAGATCAACCGGATCTGTGCGATCATCGGTGGACTGGTACTTGCATTTCTGGCAGTTGCCTGCGTGTTTGTACTGATGATGGCAACTCGTATCGTGAAAAATATCCGGATCGGAATGCAGGCGGTGCTCGATATTTCAAAGGGTGATCTGACCACTGCGATCGACGAAAAGGCATTGAGACGGGGCGATGAGTCCGGTGCACTGATCAAGAGCACGGCCAATCTGAAAGAGTCCCTGATCGAGATCATTTCCGGACTTGCCGGCAATTCGGATTCACTGGGAGATTCTTCTTCCCATATGGATGAGATCTTAAATGCGACCTTAGATGAGATCCGCAAGATGGAAGAGGCAATGCACGGAATCGACAAGAGTGCAAAGGAACAGGCGGATGCAGCACAGGATGCTACCGAAAGTATCGTACTCGTTGAGCAGATGATCGAGCATACTTCGACTGAGGTTACGGCACTTGGTACATCGGCAGACACCATGCGCCAGTCTGCCGGTAATGCAATGGAGACACTGAATTCCTTAAACCAGATCAATGCAGATGTACTTTCGGCTGTGGAACGGATACATACAGAGACATCGGCTACGAATGAAGCAACCGAACAGATCGGACAGACCGTCGGACTGATCATGGAGATCGCGGAAGAAACGAACCTGCTTGCATTAAATGCCAGCATAGAGGCAGCGCGTGCAGGGGATGCCGGTAAGGGCTTTGCAGTAGTTGCAACACAGATCCAGAAGTTGGCGGAACAGTCGAATAACTCCTCGGAACAGATCAACCAGATCGTCGGCAGGCTGACGGAAAGTGCAAGACATTCGGTAGAGACCATGCAGGAAGTACAGAAGGTCATCAATGAACAGAGTGATGACATTAAGCTGGTAAGACAGATGTTTGAAAACGTAGAAAACGGAATCAGCGCGTCCTTAGAGGGAATCGAAAAGATTGAAGAAGCAACAAAGAAGCTTGACTCGGCAAAGGATTCGATCGTTGCCCTGTTACATACCTTATCTGCCGCAACACAGGAAAACGAAGCCAACACAAGCATGACTTTAGAGGCGGTACAGAATGTAACCGAGGTCGTATCGGATCTTCAGAATTCCTCTGTGGGACTTCGTGATATTGCAAAAGATATTTCGGAAAATGTGCGTATTTTCAAACTGTCATAAAAAAATAAAAAAAGAACTAAGTTTTCTTCGAAATAGACCGATAAATATTTTAGAACGCTAGAAAAAGAAGCATTTTTCATGCATCTTTTATATAAGCTTAGATTTCAGGGAAGAAAGGAGATGCCGTTATGCGTGTAGAGACTTATAACCAGGTAGCAGCATTATATAAGACGAATAAGACTGCTAAGACGCAGGGTATCGCTGGTACAGGCTCAGCAAGAGATGAAGTGCAGATCTCATCCTTTGGACGTGATTACCAGATCGCAAAACAGGCAGTCGCAGAAACTTCGGACATCAGGGAAGATAAAGTTTCAGAGCTTAAATCAAGTGTCCAGTCAGGAAAATATCAGGTAGATTCCGGAGATTTTGCAAGCAAATTATTAGAGAAATATAATGCAGCATTTTTTTAAGAGTGAGGATAGACCGTGGCAAGTTTAATGGATGATCTGTTAGGAGTTTTGGAAAGAGAGCAAAAGGAATATGAAGGCCTGATCGAACTGGCAGCGAAAAAGCGTCAGGTGATCATAGATGCCAATATTCCGGAACTGGAAAAAATTACCGAACAGGAGCAGAGTATCACAGATGTCCTGCACAATCTGGAACTGAAGCGGGAGAGTGTCCTGCGTGATATGGCTGTTGTTTTAGGAAAAAGAGAAGAGAAACTGACAATTGATCGGATGATCGTAATCTTAGAAGGACAGCCGCAGGAACAGCAGAAGCTTAGAGAAGTAAAAGCAGCATTACATGCAACTCTGGATGAAATGATGAAATGGAATACCCAGAATCAGGCACTTTTACAGAATGCGCTTGAGATGGTGGAATTCGACCTGACCTTGTTCAAAAGCCTGCGACAGGCACCAGAAACAGCCAACTACAACAAAGACGCTTACAATACAGGTTCACTGTTAGGCGGTGGCGGTTTCGATGCAAAACAGTAAATAACAGGAGGAGAGAGTCATGGCGAACGGAATGGGAAGCCTGTACATCGGAGCATCCGGATTGAGAAGCAGTCAGACTGCGATCAATACAACAGCAAACAATTTAGCAAATGTCAATACTACTGGCTATGTACGCCAGCAGGTACTTTTTGGCGACAAGACTTATATTACATATGGAAAGGCGGCTGTCAGCAAACAGCAGGCAGGCCTTGGTGTATCAATAGCTGACGTGATACATACGAGGGATACATTTTTGGACAGATCCTATCGTACGGAATCGGGACGTCAGTCTTTTTATGCGGCATGTTATTCTACAACCAGTGAAGTGGAGACCTATTTCCAGGAGATGGAAGGTCAGGCATTCCAGGATAACTTAGAGGACTTTTGGGCAGCATTCCAGGAGTTTGAAAAAGATCCTTCGGATTCCATTAACCAGAATCTGGTAATGCAGAAAGCAAGCCTGTTTCTTAGCCGGACAAAGTCGGTGTATTCCAGCTTACAGAGTTATCAGACGAATATTAATACACAGATCTCAGATAATATTGACCGGATCAATGAACTGGGTAAGACGATCTTTACCCTGAACCAGAAGATCTCCGCAGTAGAGGCGGGCGGTGTTGAGACGGCAATGAGCTTAAGAGATGAACGTGATAATGCATTGGATGAGCTTGCAACTTATGCAACGATCGATTATAAGGAGCTTTCCGACGGAACCGTGAAGGTGAAGTTAGAGGGTGTGGACTTTGTTGACGAAGCACATGCATTCCAGATCGCGAAAAAGGTAGATGATCTGACCGGCTTTATCACACCGTACTGGCCGCAGATGTCTGATACGAACCGGAATGAGTATTCCGAAGTATTTAACTTTAATGTAGATATTTCATCCGAATATAATACGGATGTCGGAGGCCTGAAGGCATTGATCATGCAGCGTGGTGATCATTATGCGAACTACAGTGACATCGAAGGAATGTCACAGGAGACTTATAATGATACAACCGGAATGTCGGTAATGCTCGTGATCGAGGCACAGTTAGACCAGTTATTCCATAATATCGTAACATCGATCAATGATACGATCTGCCCGAATATAGAATCGGATAAGGTAATAAACGGAATTGATGAGAACGGAAATGCAGTTACTTTACCGGCAGGAACAAAGATCTTAGATACTGCAAACTGTGCGGTAGGAGCCGATGGAAAGATTCCGCCGGAGGAACTGTTTACAAGAACCGGATGTGACCGTTATACCAAGGTAACCGGTGCGGACGGGAATACTTATTATGTTTATAACGAAGAGGATACGAGCGATACCTCGAAGATGTATACCACACGCAGCCTGAGCGTGAATGCCGAGATCATGGATCAGCCATCGAGACTGGCACATCTGACACAGGAAGGCAAGGTTGCATATTCTTTTGCACAGACACTTGCAGCAGTGTGGGAAAAGAGTGAGATCACCTTAAGCCCGAACAGTACAGGAACCTGTACCTTTGGAGAATATTATGCACAGATGATCGGAGAACTTGGAACGGTTGGATCGGTTTATGATTCAACATCTACGACACTGGAGGGAACAGCAACCGCGATTGATAACAAGCGTACACAGGTAACCGGTGTTTCTTCCGATGAGGAACTTACGAACATGATCAAGTACCAGAATGCATATAACGCAGCGAGCCGTTATATCAACGTGGTAAGCGAGATGATCGATGTGCTTCTGACAGGACTTGGCGCATAGGAGGAGTAAGATATGGCATCAACATTTTTTGGCTTAAATATATCATCATCAGCACTGTCATCTTTTCAGGCTTCCGTGAATACAGCAGCCAATAACATCGCAAATGTAAAGACAGCAGGTTACAGCAAACAGGTTGCAAATCTTGCTGCTTGTGATCCGATTCGTACCAATGCAAAGTATGGAATGATGGGAGCTGGTGTAAATGTAACATCGATCAAGCAGTTACGTGATTCCTATTACGATACGAAGTACTGGAGAAACCAGTCAAGTGTAGGCTTATATGAGAAGCGGCTGTATTATCTGGATCAGATCCAGACGATGTTTACGGATGATGATACATCGAAGGGATTTTCCAGTATTTTCAGTACACTGTTCAACAATATGGATGCATTACAGCATAATTCGGCAGATACCAGCGTGCGTAACCAGTTTATCAGTGGAGCACAGAACCTGACCAATTATTTTAACAGCGTGGCTACACAGTTAAGCCAGTTACAGAGTGACATCAATAACGAAGTAAAGTCAACGGTAGATGAGCTGAACTCCACAGCACAGAAGATCGCACTGTTAAATAAGCAGATCAATGCGATCGAGATCCAGGGCGGATATGCAAACGAGCTGCGTGATGAGCGTGCGCTGCTCGTGGACAGCCTTTCCCAGATCGTGCCGGTTGAGGTAGAAGAGAATCCGGTTACGAACAGCAATTACCCGGATATGTATACCGGAGGAACGACTTACCGGATCAAGATCGACGGACAGACACTTGTTGATACCTTCGAGTATCATGAACTTGCATACACGGCAAGAGAGAATAAGATCAATCAGACCGATGTGGATGGTCTTTATGATCTGAGCTGGAAGGAGACCGGGGTAGCCTTTAAGGCAACCGGAATCGGAGCAACCGGAACCTTGGCAGCATTGTTTGAGATCCGCGATGGTAACAATAAGACGAACTTTAACGGAACGGTCGGATCAGATACCACAACCTTTGGAAC
>CACZPJ010000040.1 GCA_902782995.1 uncultured Lachnospiraceae bacterium
AGAACCACAAGTCATTGCCTGATACTTTATCAGCGCATCGTGGGTGAACTCTATCCCATTAAATCCGAAGGTAAATTTACACTGTCCGTAACAGAAGTCAAAATTGAAAAAATATATGGTAAGTGTTAGAATAAGAGCCAGAAAAACACTACCATATATTTTTTTGAAGGGGCAGTCTTATGAAAATAATACATTGTTCGGATCTTCATCTGGATTCTAAGATGGAGGCGAATCTGACAAGAGAGCAGGCAAAAGAACGAAAGAGAGAACTCCTTGCGACCTTTGAACGGATGGTGACCTATGCACAGGAAAAGGGTGTCCGTGCGATCCTGATCGCGGGAGATTTATTTGATACAACAAGAATATCGAAGATGGCACTTCATCTGGTAGAGGATCAGATCACCGGTCATCCGGATATCGACTTCTTATATCTGAAAGGGAACCACGAGAAGGACTTTTTCCTTTCGAATCTGGATCAGATCCCGGCAAATCTGAAGGTGTTCGGGGACAGTTGGACGCGATTTTCCTATCCGCTGGACGAGGAACACAGGCTGACCGTAACCGGTGTGGAGCTGACGGCGGACAACAGCAGGAATATCTATGATTCGCTGGTGCTGTCACAGGATGATGTCAATATCGTCGTGCTTCATGGACAGGAATCACAGTATGATGCCAAGGATAAGACCGAAGTTATCAATATCCGTGCATTGCAGAATAAGTATATCGATTATCTTGCACTCGGACATATCCATGAATATAAGTACCAGAAGTTAGATAACCGTGGCAGTTACTGCTACAGCGGCTGTCTTGAGGGACGTGGCTTTGATGAGACCGGAGAAAAGGGATTTGTGCTGTTAGAGATCGAAGGCGGAGAGATCACGTCCGCATTTGTTCCGTTTGCGTCCCGTACGCTTTATGAGATCCCGGTGGATATTACGGGACTTCATACGACAACAGAGATTGTACAGCGTGTGGATGATGTAGTGGCGGGAATCGATCCGGGAAGTCTTGTGAAGATCGTCTTAACCGGTGAGATCGATATGGATACGGACAAGGATATCACATATCTGTATAAGCGGTTTGCCAGCCAGTTTTATTTCTTAAAGATCTACGATAAGACGAAGCTTGCAGTGAATTATGAGGATTACCGGTATGACCAGTCACTGAAGGGAGAATTTATCCGTATTTTAGAGAAGGCAGATCTTTCCCCGGAGGAGAAGGACGCTGTTATTTTAACCGGAATCCGTGCATTGTCAGGAGAAGAGCTATGAGATTGTTGAACTGTTATATTGAAAATTTTGGCGCACTGCATGATTTTTCCTATCATTTTGGTGAAGGGATCAATACGATCCATGAAGAGAACGGCTGGGGCAAGACGACCTTTGGCGTTTTTATCAAGGCGATGTTCTATGGTCTGGAATATGCACCGCGGAAAAAGACTGCCGATAATGAGCGGAAAAAATACATGCCGTGGCAGGGCGGGAACTTTGGCGGCAATATCGAATTCGCCCTTGCAGATAAGACCTACCGGATCGAGCGTTATTTTGGGAAAAGAGATAAGGATGACACCTTTGTACTCTATGACTGTAAGACAGGACTGGAATCGAAGGACTACAGCGCGCAGATCGGAGAAGAGATCTTCCATATTGATGTGGCATCCTATGAACGCAGCACCTATATTCCACAGAACGGCATTGCGATCACGATGACAGACAGCATCAATGCGAAGCTGTCGAATCTGGTGGAAAACGGCAGTGATATTGATAATTATGAGAATGCCTATGCGCGCTTAGAGGAGCGTCTGAAGGAATACAAAAAGATCGGTGGACGCGGCAGGATTCCGCAGTTAGAGGATCAGATCCATGTAAAACAGGGTGAGATCGAGGAATGTCAGAATAAGGCTGCGGGCATGGCACTGATCCAGGAACAGATCGACCAGCAGCTTGCACTGCGGCAGGACTTAGAGAAGCAGAGAGAAGCCTTAGAGGAATCCGTGCGTATGGAGAGCGAGGGCAGGGAACAGCTTGCAAAGCAGGGACATTACGATTCCCTTAAGGCACGCGTGGCAGAGCTGGAAGAACAGAAGGCACCGTTTGAGCAGATCTTTGCAGACAACCGGGTAACGGAAGAGAAGTTAGAAGAGATCGAGGAAGAGATCGAGGAAGCAGACCGTATGGAACAGGAGCGGTCGGTTGCAAAGCTCAACGAAGAAGAGGAACAGCAGTTACGCGCGCTGGATGAATTTTTCTATGCGGGCTGTCCGGAAATGGCGCAGCTTGAGATGTATCTGGGTGAGAGCCGCAGACAGGAAGCAGTCAAAAATGAGATCGTGCGTTTAAAGACACAACTGGATGTTCTCGTCTCACAGCGTGAGCAGGAGAAGGAACGTCTGAAGTTAGAACAGGAACATGAAAAGGAGCAGCAGCGTCAGGCATTCCAAAAGGCAAAGGAACGGGCAGAGGTCCGCAGGGGTATCTTTTTAACGATCGGAATCTTCAGTGCCGCAGTCGGACTTGGAAGCCTGCTGTTACCATTGCCGATCTGGGTCATGGTCATATTCGTTGCACTCGGAATCGGGCTTGTTATCTTTGCGATTGCACAGAATCCGAAGGAAGAGAACTTTATCACGGAAGTGCTGCATGAACAGCCGTATGTCGGAGAGAAGGAAGAAAGCTATGAGCACCTCTACCGCAGGCAGATGGAGGAATTAAGTGCAGACTTAGAACGTCTAGAGACAGAGTTAAAGGAATTAGAAGAACATTACCATATCTTTATTGAGCAGTTTGCACTGACTGATCAGGATGAGAATGCGATACAGGTGTTAACAGAGATCAAAGCAAAAGCGGTGGATTATCAGAATCTGGCAGAGAGGGAACAGGAGCGTGCCGGACAAAAGGAACACCTGACAAAAGAGATCGCAGAGAGGGAACAGGATATCCGAAAAAAGCTTACCGCGATCGACCCGAAATATGCGGCAGAGGAGACACTGTGGAAGGGCTTAGAACAGGTGCAGGCTGACCAGAAGGAGTACCTGCGTCTTGTTGAAGAATATGAAAAGAGCAGTGCGCAGTTAAAGGAATTTCTCGAAGAAAATGAGCAGATGGATTTTGATGATTCCACGGATGAGGAAAGCCCATCAGGGGATGAGGTTTCACTCGAAGCACTTCAGGAACAGCAGAAACAGAATCTGCTTGAGATCGAAAGCGTTACGGAGAAGATCAACTCTTACCGCAAGGATATGGACGCGATGAGTGTGATCGCAGATATGCAGACAGACTATGAAGAAGAGTTAGAGAATCTTACCGGTGAGTTAGAGGAAGCAAGATACCATGCCGGCATCTTAGAAAAGACAATGCAGTATCTGAAGGAAGCGAAGGAAAGCTTCTCCACGCATTATATGGGAGCTATGCGCAGGGGCTTTACAAAGTATGCGGAACTGATCAACAGCGGAAAGACACTTCTGGTGCAGTTAGATGTACAGCTTGATGCCCAGTTATCCGTTGGCGGTTCCTTAAAGGGAAGCGAGTATTTCAGTACCGGTAAGCGGGATTTGATCGGACTCTGTATCCGGTTTGCACTGATCGACGCATTATTCGAAGGAGAGAAGCCGTTTATTATTCTGGATGATCCGTTTGTGAATCTGGATGATGACAAGGTTACCAATGCGAAGAAGCTGCTGGAAGAAATTGCAAAAGAATACCAGATCCTTTATCTGGTCTGCCATACAAGCCGTGCATAATTACGGCTTGCATCTGATACGCAAACGCGAGGTTGATTTTTAAAGTAGCGGGAAGTATAATCTAAAACATATTAAAATGATAGGAATTAAAAGGGATGGAAGAGAAGAATACACTGACAATTCAGATGCTGCGGGAACTAGAGCCGGGCAGTTATGCCTTAGTTGATGTCCGGGATGCCGCAGCTAATGCATATGGCACGATTAAGGGTGCGGTCAACATTCCAAATGAACAGTTGAAGGAACGTTATGATGAGCTTCCAAAGGACAAGCTTCTGGTTGTATTTTGTATGAAGGGAGTGGTCAGCGGAGAAGCCACTGCCTTTTTACAGGAACAGGGCTTTCGTGCAGCCGAGTTAGAAGGTGGCTATGCCGCATGGCTGATGAGTGGGATCACCGAAGAACCGACACAGGAGGATGTGGAAAAGAGTATCCGTAAGAAGTTCCATAAGCAGCTATTCAGCCGCTTTGCGAAAGCGATCAATACCTATGAGCTGGTACAGGAGGGCGACAAGATCGCAGTCTGCATCTCCGGCGGTAAGGATTCGATGCTGATGGCGAAGCTGTTTCAGGAGTTAAAGCGTCACAATAAGTTCCCGTTTGAACTGGTATTTCTCGTAATGGATCCGGGATACAGTGAGGTCAACCGGAAGGTGATCGAGAATAATGCGAAGATTCTTGGCATCCCGATCACGGTTTTTGAAACGAATATTTTTGAAGCAGTCTATGAGATCGAAAAGTCTCCATGCTACCTCTGTGCGCGGATGCGCCGTGGATACTTATACAGCAAGGCAAAGGAATTAGGCTGTAACAAGATCGCACTGGGACATCATTATGATGATGTGATCGAGACGATCTTAATGGGAATGCTCTATGGCGCGCAGATCCAGACGATGATGCCGAAGCTGCACAGTACGAACTTCGAAGGAATGGAACTGATCCGCCCGATGTATCTGATCCGTGAGGACGACATCAAGCATTGGCGTGATTACAACAATCTTCATTTTATCCAGTGCGCATGCCGTTTCACCGATACCTGTACGACCTGTCGTGCGGATGGCAGCGTGGGATCAAAGCGTATGGAGATCAAGAACCTGATCGCAGAGCTGAAGAAGGTGAACCCGTATGTGGAGGGCAATATTTTTAAGAGTGTGGAAAATGTCAATCTGCGTACGATCATTGCATACAAGCAAAACGGGGTACAGCATCGTTTCTTAGATGATTATGATAAGGAAGTATAGACCCAAAGCAATACTTTGCAACTGCGGTAAGTCGTGGTAAAATATTGCTATATTTGGAGGATATAACAATGGCAGAAGTGGGGAATATTGCAGTCTTTCTGGCAGGCTGGAACAGTGAGTACCAGACCCGTCTGATCGAGGGAATACAGAAAAAAGCAAAAGAAGCAGGATATTCGATATCCATTTTTACCTGTCAGGCAGGCTGGGAGATATCCGATACCCATGTGCAGGGAGAAAATATGATCTATTCGCTCGCCAATCTGAAACGGTTTGACGGGATTATTTGTGCTACCCATACGATCTGGATGAAGGAAGCGAAGACTGCACTTTTGCAGCGGATTAAAGAGAGCGGGGTTCCGGCGATCAGTCTGGAAGAATCCGCAGAAGGTATGAATTTTATCGGGATTGATAACTATGAAGCCATGAAAACTATGTTAGAGCATCTGTATGAGGTGCATGGCTACCGCCGGATGGTATTTGTTGCCGGCCCGTCGAATAACGCAGAAAGCAGACGCAGAGGACTGGCATTTGGGGATTTTATCCATGAGAAGAATCTGGATCTGGTACAGTGTCCGGTCTGGTATGGCGATTATTCTTTTGACAGCGGACGACGCATTGTGAACAGAATGTATGAGAAGGACCGCCAGATGCCGGAGGTCTTTGTCTGTGCAAATGATAAGATGGCAGTCGGTGTCTGCAATGGGCTGAAAGAGCATGGTTACCGCGTTACAGAGGATGTGGCAGTTACCGGTTTTGATGCTTCTTACGACAGTGAGCGGTACATGCCGACGATCACATCGGTAGACCGTCCCAAGGAGCAGCTTGGTTATCAGGCCTGTGAGATGCTGCTTCACACGATAGAGACCGGGGTAGTGGAAAGCAGGAAGGCAGCGGCAGGGATCAGGATCCATCGAAGCTGTGGATGCATGGAAGATACACCGGATTGTTCTGAAGAGATCATTGGACAGTTGTATACAGAGAATCAGAACAGGGAGCGGTACAGCCGTGCGATCCGCAATATGGATGATGAGATGTCTGAATGTGAGACCTTACAGGAGCTGGTATTCTGCATCCGGCAGAACCTAGAGAAGATGACAACAGAGGATGTCTATCTGTGCCTGAACCAGTCGGTCTATTTTGAGATGACCGGACATGGTGCATCCGGTTACCGGAACCGTTCCATTGTAAAAAAATACGGATCCAAGGTCTATACGACGATCATCAGCAGACAGGATGGAATGCCTTCGTTTGAACCATTTGATACGGCACAGATGTTTCCGGCGATCTGGGAGCAGGAGAGCCCGTCGGAATTCTTATTTGTTCCGGTACACTTCCGGGATAACTGTCTGGGTTATCTGGTAATCAAAGGACCGTTTTCTAAGGCAAATATTACCTATTACTATAACTGGGTACGCAAGATCAGTAATGCATTGGAGAAGCTCAGCAATATCCTGATGCTGAAAAATGCGGTATGCAACATTGATAATCTGGCGGTCATGGACAGTCTGACCGGTGTATACAACCGCCTTGGCATCACCCGTTATGTAACGGAACTGGTAGACTGGGCGAATACCGGAGGTCACGGTCTGATGTTTGTTTTTGCAGATCTTGACCGCTTAAAACATATCAACGACCAGTATGGACATGAAGCAGGCGATCAGGCAATCTGCCTGGTGGCGAATGCTTTGCAGGAAGTGTTTGGCAAAAACGAGATGATCGTCAGATATGGCGGGGATGAATTTTTGCTTGTATCGCGGCTGTTAGAGCCGGCACAGATGGAGGAAAAGCAGCAGAAGGTCCGGAAAAAACTGGCAGAATGGAAGGAAAAGGATAAGCTGGAATATCCGCTGTCTGTCAGCATAGGATATTACTACAAGGACGGACAGGTTTCCGGTAGCTTAGAGGATTATATCGAGCGGGCAGATGAAAGCATGTACCGGTATAAATGTCAGAATCGTGAGTGACAGGGCAGGAAGGTGAAGAGAATGTATGGCATCAGGGAAAAGAGAAGAAGAAGGAGACGGATACGGATTGCAGTCTGTAGTGTAGCAGCGTTTGTTTTCGTACTCGCTGCGATCTATTTCGGCATGACGGCATATTTCCGCACACATTTTTTATTCCGCACAGAGATCAACGGCTTAGAGGTTGGAAAGCTGACGGTGCAGGAAGCAGAAGAGAAGATAGCAGAGGATGAAGGCTCGTATCTGTTGATCATATCGGATCGGGACAAGAACCTTCATCAGATCAACGGTTCAGATATGGGCTGTAATTATAAGCCGGATGGTTCGATCAAAAAAACTTTAAAAAAGCAGAATCCTTACGGCTGGATCAAGGCACTGTTCCGTGGAAACCGCATCGATGTAAAGACTCCGATGGAATATGACGAGGCGAAGCTGACGAAGGCGGTACAGGAGCTGGATTGTTTTGCGTCAGAGAATGTGACACCGCCAACCGATGCGTCGATCGAACTGGTAGATGGTGAGTATCAGGTGATCCCGGAGGATAACGGGAATGAACTGATCTTAGATCAGGTGGTTGCCGCAGTGGAACAGGCAGTATCCGAAGGTGACGGAGAACTCTATCTGACAGATGAGGATTACGTGAAGCCCAAGCTTACGACAGAAAGTGCAACGATCACCGATGCAATGGCAACGATCAATAAGTATCTGAATGCGCAGATCGAGTATCAGATCTCCGACTATGATGAAAAGCTGGATTCAGATGATATTATTGATATGATCCGGTTACAGGATGACTATTCCGTAACGATCGATCAGGATAAGATCGCTGACTTCGTACAGCGGCTTGCAAGCAAGTACAATACATATGCGGATGTCCGTAAGTTCAAGACCTCTTCCGGTGATACGATCGAGATCGGTGGTGGTGATTACGGCTGGGTCATTGACAAGGAAAAGGAAGCAGCCGAGGTACTTGCAGACATTGAGTCCGGTGAGACAACCAAAAGGGAACCGGTCTATAACCAGCGCGCACAGGTAGAGGGTTTGGATGATATTGGCAATACCTATGTCGAGGTAGACTATACGAAACAGCATCTCTGGTATTATGAGAATGGGGAGATGAAGCTGGATTCAGATATTGTATCCGGCAACATTGCATCCGGTAATGGTTCCCCGGATGGCGTTTTTAAGATCGTATACAAGCAGAGAACGGCAGTGCTTGTCGGTGAGGATTATGAATCGAACGTAGACTATTTCATGGTATTTGCCTATAACGTAGGATTCCATGATGCATCCTGGCGGAACGGACAGTTCGGCGGACAGTATTATAAGACTATGGGTTCCCATGGCTGTGTGAATATGCCGGGAGACAAGGCGGCAAGTCTCTACGAGATGATCAAGAAGGACACACCGGTGGTTGCTTACTACAGAGAGCCGATCGAACTGACCGCGAACAACTGTAAGATCTCCAATGCCTATTCCTATGTAGATCCGGAGAAAAAGGCAGAGGAAGAAAAGGCCGCTCAGGCGGCCTCGGCTGCCCAGGCGGCCGGACAGACCGGAGAAACCGCAGAAGGTAATGTTGCAGGTGGAGATACAGGTGCGGCAGAAGGAGACGTAGGCACAGCACAGTAAAACTGCTTTGTGCCGCAAGAATAGCAGGCATATTGTTTGGAATAACAGAGCTAATGTATAGATGTAAAAGTTTATACATTAGCTTTTTGTATGGAAAAAAGTTTTACAGGATTATAGAGTCAGAGTATTTTACATAAATTAAAAATACGCATTGCGTAAAATACAAAGATATAGTAATATGATAAAAAAATAAGTAAAGTGAGAGAACAAATATGGAGATGAGCGAACGAATCAGGAGCTTAAGGGAAAGCACAGGAATGAACCGGAAGGAATTTTGTGAGTACTTTGGTATTCCATATCGGACGATGACAGACTGGGAACTTGGACATCGTACAATGCCGGAATATGTCCTAAGGCTGATGGCATATCAGGTGAAGATGGAGAACTTAAGAAAAGAATCCTGATAGATGAGCAGTGAGGGCTTTATACAAGAGGGGAAGCAGGATTGCATTTCGTTGGAAAGCTAAATAGAGAAATTTATAATTGTATAACAGATAACATAGTAACAGATGATGTTATTATTACAGTTGACCAGTTGGAGCATATATTGGAGCGGCATCCGGATGCATATCGGAAGGTGATACATTCATTGAGGGATACACTGGAAGATCCGGATTACATTATTGAGGATAAGCATCAAAATACAGGTTTAGTCATAAAGAAAATAAAAGATCATCGGGAGCATACACAAATGGTACTTCGCATTTGTACATCTGACGATAAGCCCGGATATAAAAATTCAATTATTTCATGCTGGGAGATTAGTGAGAAGAGACTTGAAAATTATCTGAGGAATAAGCGGCTGCTTTACAAAAAGGAATAATTAGTGTAAAATAATCGTACAGTAATAAGGCTTCACCCGGATAGCTATTTGAGGTGGTAAAATTCGTTGCAACCACACACCCTTTGGGTCAAAAGAGATGCAGGAGAGGCGACGCCTGCCGAATAGTTATCCGGTTAAGTAAATAAGGAATATAAGTGCCATCTAGTCTGCGGATTAGGTGGTATTTTTAACATTTATATGGAGTATGCCAAGCATCCGATTTACTGAAAACAATGGATTTGAAAGGATAAAACTATGCCATCGAACAAAGATTATTTGCAATTTATCTTAGAGCAGTTATCTGAATTAGAAGAGATCACATATCGTGCAATGATGGGAGAATATATCCTCTATTATCGCGGTAAAATAGTCGGTGGCATATATGATGACAGATTACTTGTAAAACCGGTAAAATCTGCGATTACTTATATGCCGGCAGCACATTATGAATTACCTTACGATGGAGCAAAGAAAATGCTGCTGGTGGAAGATGTTGATAATAGGGAGTTTTTGACCGGACTATTTCAGACCATGTTTGAAGAATTGCCGGCACCGAAGCCCAAGAAGAAAAAGTAGCAGGCGATTGAAAAGCTGATATGACCTAAAATGCGATTTGTCAGTTCTAGGTCATATGTTTATGATGGAATTAATGGTTTTATATGACCTAAAATGCAATTTCTTTATTTTAAGTCAAACGCTTGAAAGAAAAAATGGATTTTTGTATGACCTAGATAGAGATATCATCATTTTAAGTCAAACAACTGAAAGAAAAGCTGGATTTTTGTATGACCTAGATAGAGATATCATCATTTTAAGTCAAACAACTGAAAGAAAAGCTGGATTTTCGTATGACCTAGTATAGAAATATCATCATTTTAGGTCATATACCTAAAGTTAAATTGGCGATTTTACAACATAAAATCAACCATTTACAATAGGTGAAATAACCGGCTTACCATCTCTGTCTAACAATGGTGTTATGCCTCCCGAATAACCACTTGCATGATATAAGTAATTTACACCGGTTTCCTTATCTACCCAGATTTCTGTAGTTGTCATTGTTCCCTGTGAATATACTTTTTCAAATCGTTGATCTTTAGCCATGCTGATTCCCCTCCATAAAAATTCTTGGTGTTCTGCAAGCAGACAATTTTGTCTGTGTTATCTTTAGTACTGCTTATTGCTTGCGCTAATTATATCATAAAAGTAGGTTGTACTGTGACAAAAATGGGAAAATGCAAGAAAGACTGTATTTGTATGTCTCAAGGAATGAATGATAAAAGAATATGCTTCTTCAGATGAAGACCTGAAGAGTGATGACATAAAAGAATATTTTGATTCGGTAGGATTTTCTGATTTTGTAAAAAACAGGTATGAGAGCGCGATTACATAGCCGTGCTTTTCATACAAAAATCAGTATATATAACCATCCGTTGAGTGCATTATCATCATCGGAAGATTTGTGTCTGCTAGTTGACTATAAAGTTAAGAACTTTAGAACTTATGGGAAAAACGGTGTATATGTGTTAGAATACAATGAACAGATAAATACCATTTAAAATTATATTGTTTGTGTGCAAATTGCAAAAAGAGAGAGGTGTTGGAAAGGCATATTCGTGTGCAACCTATCATTATGAACCTAAATCCTAGGAGATGATGTGAGGCAGAGATTTGAAAGAAGGTAAATTATGCAGAAATCAACTGAAAAATATAAACTTTGTTTGTATTGTAAGTATATGAATTGTAAGAATGAAACAATAAAAAAGAATCCTACTCATGTAAACAATATCTTAAAAGATATGGAATAAGAAAGAAACAAAATGTTCGTATTTTGAAGAAAAATAGAGGTGATGGGATGATTCTGCCTAAGGAGGTAAAGTAAATGGCGCTGACAGCACGAGAATGGTTGTTATTACCAAAAGATGAGCAAAGAGAAAGAGGAGAGGAATTATCATCAGAGGAATGTAGAAAACTTCGTATGGAATTAAGTGAGATTTATTTTACAGAAGAAGAAAAGCGTCAGATGACAGAAGAGCAGAAATATAATTTTACTCATCCGAAAGAAATGACATTAGAAGAAAAAGAAAAACGTGCCAAAACAGATTTTGAAAGAATGAAACAGTGGGGATTGTTGCCAGAAGAGGCTACATATGAGGAATGGATGTTGAGAGGCTGTCCGCTTAATTGGGATTAAAATGGTACAGGAGGGAGCAAATATGGCAAAAGATTTTCTAAAAATTTTGAAAGAGACAATTTCGGGATTGTAAATGTAAGTTACCACCAGTCAGAAATGATATGGTGGTATTTTTATATCCAAAATCAATAATAACAGGGCAACCAGAAATCTATGAATCGAACAGCGCAGAGGTGACGCTAAGTAAGTTTTTCTGGCAGTTCCATTTCTATATTGTCTGAAGCCTTATGACATTTAAATTTTATACTGCTATTGCAGAAAAAAGAGAATCTTTCCGGTCAGATCAAGATACTCAATGCTACGATCGCAGATCTTCAGACGAAGTTAAAAGAGTAGCAGACAGCCAATGAACAGATTTCAAAGACCTATGCGCTCAAGGATTCCTTTACAAAACAGGGTGTGTTTGATCCGGATTATCTGATCTAAAAAACTGGTGGGTTGGACAAATTCACATTCGATAAAGAGGTAAACTGATCCAGTGTGGTCGGTATTTGGATGATCGGATATGGACATACCGCAGGGTAGGGAGAAGATAAAAAATAAAATTACAATAGGAAGAAAGCCACTGCCAGAGCACGCTGCAGCGTTTTTTTGTGACAAATTCTGTGACAAAAAATGATAAAATTATAGCAAATACCATATAATTTCACGTTATATTCTCTTACAAAAAAAGTGCCGTAAATCCTTGATTTTACAATGAAAACTAAGGTTTTCGGCACTTTTGCGAAAACGGAGACGGCGGGATTCGAACCCGCGTGCCCCGGAGGGCTAACGCATTTCGAGTGCGCCCCGTTATGACCACTTCGATACGTCTCCGAATATGATTGGATGAGCGGTTGATTGGCTCAATGGGTTTATTATAACATAAAAAAAAGGATAATCAAGCGCAAATCGCTGTTTGCATCACATAATTTATACATTTTGTCATTTAAATTTTCAGAAGCACTTTTGACACTAGAACCTATATAGTATAAT
>CACZPJ010000041.1 GCA_902782995.1 uncultured Lachnospiraceae bacterium
CTATAAGAAGGAAGAAGATCCAAAGGCAGCGAATGCAGCACTTTGGACATTAAAGACCGTATTAGGACAGGCACTGAAGCTGTTACACCCATATATGCCGTTTATCACGGAAGAGATCTATTGTACCCTGAATCCGGAAGAAGAGACGATCATGCTCGCAGACTGGCCGGTATATCAGGACGAGTGGAACTTTGCGGCAGAAGAAGAGATGTTAGAGAAGGTGAAGGAATTAGTAAGAGGTATCCGTAACCTTCGTACCGATATGGACGTTCCGCCATCAAGAAAGGCAAAGGTATTTATCGTATCGGAAGATGCGAAGATCCGTGATACATTTACGGTACTTCAGAAGTCCTATATGAACCTGATCAGTGCGAATGCAGTCGAGATCCAGTCCGATAAGAGCGGAATCGCAGACGATGCGGTATCGGTAGTGATTCCTGGTGCAGTTGTATACATGCCATTAGAAGATCTGGTGGATATGGAAAAAGAAAAGGAACGTCTGTTAAAGGAAAAAGAAAGACTGACCAAGGAGCTGGCACGTTCCCACGGAATGTTAAGCAATGAGAAGTTCATCAGTAAGGCACCGGAAGCAAAGATCCAGGAAGAGAAGGATAAGCTTGCAAAATATGAGCAGATGATGGCTCAGGTAGAAGAGCGTCTTGCACAGATGAAATAGAATAGACCGGACAGCAATTCCAAAGTACCATGCCTTGTAATTAAAAAGGATTAGAAAGCGCATGGCATTGGTAAGCAAAAGGATTATCTGACAAAAATTAGCAGATTTATTCGCGAAAAAATATTGCAAAATAAAAAATGATATGCTATAACTTATCACAAGAGAAATGCAGGGAAAGAGACTCTGATCTTCAGACATCGACAGGAATGCGGCGTCACCGACTGAGAGCGCTGCTTGAAAGAGGAGAGAAAGGGAACACTCTGGAGCAGACTGTTCGAACGGAGTAGGGCAGTACGTAAGTGCACGTTACGCATCAAGAGAGGAAAGAGAATCCGTATCAGACAGATATCTTTCAAAACGGGTGGTACCGCGGATAATATGTATATTCGCCCCGGAATACGTCAAGTATTCCGGGGCTTTTTGTTGTCCGTCCCGGAATCAGTCAGAGAAGAAAGGTAGAAGAGTATGAGCAACATTTACAGAGATGTGACACTGAATCAGGTAACCGAAGCAGACATTGACAAAGAGATCCGTGTAGCCGGATGGGTTGAAAATATCCGTGACCACGGTGGAGTATCCTTCATCGATCTGCGTGACATGTATGCGGTCATGCAGATCGTCATCCGGGATGGCAGCCTGTTAAAGGGAATCAAAAAGGAGCAGGCATTATCGATTAAGGGTCTGATCGAAAAGAGGAGCGAGGATACCTACAATCCAAAGATTCCGACCGGAACGATTGAGTTAGAGGCACATGAGATCCGGATCTTAGGAGAGGTCTATACGACACTTCCGTTCGAGATCCAGACCAGTAAGGAAGTCCGTGAGGATGTCCGTTTGAAATACCGTTATCTGGATCTGAGAAATCAGAAGGTAAAGGATAATATCGTATTCCGTTCGAAGGTGATCTCTTACCTCAGACAGAAGATGACAGAGATGGGATTCTTAGAAGTACAGACACCGATCCTTTGTGCATCCTCCCCGGAAGGTGCAAGAGACTACATCGTTCCATCGAGAAAGTTCAAAGGAAAGTTTTACGCACTGCCACAGGCACCACAGCAGTATAAGCAGCTTTTAATGGTATCCGGTTTTGATAAGTATTTCCAGATCGCACCTTGCTTCCGTGATGAGGACGCCCGTGCAGACCGTTCTCCGGGAGAGTTCTATCAGTTAGATTTTGAGATGAGTTTTGCAACACAGGAAGATGTTTTTGCAGTAGGTGAGGAAGTACTTTCCGCAACCTTTGAAAAGTTTGCACCAAAAGGTTATGAAGTGACAAAGGCACCATATCCGATCATCAGCTATAAGCAGGCGATGTTAGAGTTCGGTACAGATAAGCCGGATCTCCGTAACCCGCTCCGTATCATGGATGTAACAGACTTTTTCCAGAAATGTACCTTCAAGCCGTTTATCGGAAAAACCGTCCGTGCGATCAAGGTTCATGCAGAGATGTCTAAGGGCTTCCACGAAAAGCTGTTGAAGTTCGCAACCGGAATCGGTATGGGTGGACTCGGATACTTAGAGGTCTTAGAAGATGGCACCAACAAGGGACCGATCGACAAGTTTATCCCGGATGAATTAAAGGCAGAGTTTCAGGAACTGACCGGATTAGAAGTCGGAGATACGATCTTTTTCATGGCAGATAAGGAAGAGCGTGCCGCATATTATGCAGGCATGATCCGTACAGAGTTAGGTGAGAAGTTAGATCTGATCGAGAAAAACGCCTACCGCTTCTGCTATGTCAATGATTTCCCGATGTTTGAAAGAGATCCGGAGACGAAGAAGATCGGATTTACACACAATCCGTTTTCCATGCCACAGGGTGGCTTAGAGGCGTTAAATACAATGGATCCGTTAGATATTTTAGCTTATCAGTATGACATTGTATGTAACGGTGTCGAGCTTTCTTCCGGAGCGGTCCGTAACCACGATATGCAGATCATGGTAAAAGCATTTGAGATCGCAGGCTATGATGAGGAAGTCTTAAAGGCGAAGTTCGGAGCCTTATACAATGCATTCCAGTTCGGAGCACCACCACACGCAGGAATGGCACCGGGCGTTGACCGTATGATTATGCTGCTCCGCAATGAGGAGAACATCCGTGAGGTCATCGCATATCCGATGAACGGAAATGCAGAGGATCTGATGTGCGGCGCACCAAACGAAGTTACCGAACAGCAGCTTCGTGAGACACATATTAAGATCCGTGCCTAGCAGATAGAGAAGAAAGGAATGGTTAGCGGTATGGCAAACACGATCAGTGATGAGACAATCGAATATGTCGGAATCCTTGCAAAGTTAGAGCTTTCGGATGAAGAGAAAGAGAATGCCAAAAAGGATATGGAAAGCATGCTCGATTATATCGATAAGTTAAATGAATTAGATACGACAGGAGTAGAGCCGATGTCACATGTGTTCCCGGTACAGAATGTGTTCCGGGAAGATGTAGTCGAAAACGGCGATGGCAGCAGTGCTACACTTGCCAATGCACCGGAGAGCAGAGACAACGCATTTGTCGTTCCGGTCACGGTAGAAGCATAGAAAAATGAAGATTGAGACGATGAAAAGAGGCTAAGGGATGAGTATACTGGATATGACGGCTGTAGGACTCGCAAAGGCAATCCGTGCAGGAGAGGCGACAGCGGTAGAGGCGATGGAAGCAGTGATCGCTCAGATCGAAAAGACCGAAAAAGAGTTAAACTGTTACGTGACCTTTGATAAAGAAGCAGCGTTAGAGCGTGCAAGAGAGGCACAGAAAAAGATAGAAGCAGGAGAACTGACCGGACCGCTTGCCGGTGTTCCGGTTTCCATCAAGGATAATATGTGTACGGAAGGGATAAAGACGACCTGTTCTTCGAAGATCTTAGAGAACTTTGTACCGACTTTTTCTTCCGAAGCAGTGAAGAACTTAGAAAAGGCAGGAGCCGTTTTGATCGGTAAGACGAACATGGATGAATTTGCCATGGGATCTACCACAGAGACATCTGCCTATGGTGCAACGAAGAATCCATGGAATACGGCACATGTACCGGGAGGTTCTTCCGGTGGAGCAGCAGCATCGGTTGCAGCATCGGAATGCTTTTTCGCATTAGGTTCGGATACCGGTGGATCGATCCGTCAGCCGGCTTCCTATTGTGGTGTAGTCGGAATGAAGCCAACCTACGGAACCGTTTCACGATATGGACTGATCGCATACGGATCATCCTTAGATCAGATCGGACCGCTTGCAAAGGATGTAACGGACTGTGCAACGATCCTAGAGGTGATCTCTTCCTATGATAAGAAGGATTCCACTTCCGTAAAGCGTGAGGATACGAACTTTACTGAAGCACTTGTGGATGATGTTGCCGGCATGAAGATCGGTATCCCAAGAGATTATCTGGGTGAAGGCTTAGATGAAGAAGTAAAAAATGCGATCCTTGCAGCAGCCAAGAAGTTAGAGGAAAAGGGTGCGATCGTAGAAGAGTTCGACTTGAGTCTGGTAGAATATGCAATTCCGGCATATTATGTCATTGCATCTGCCGAGGCAAGCTCGAATCTGGCACGTTTTGATGGTGTGAAGTATGGGTATCGTACCAAAGAGTACGAAGGACTTCATAATATGTATAAAAAGACACGTTCCGAGGGCTTTGGCGCAGAAGTAAAGCGTCGTATCATGTTAGGCTCTTTTGTATTAAGCTCCGGATATTACGATGCTTATTATCTGAAGGCACTGCGTACCAAGGCACTGATCAAGCAGGCGTTTGACCGCGCATTTGAAAAATATGATGTGATCCTTGGACCGGCAGCTCCGACAACCGCACCGGAGCTTGGCAAGTCCTTAAGCGATCCGATCAAGATGTATTTAGGTGACATCTATACAATATCTGTCAATCTTGCAGGACTTCCGGGCATTACCGTGCCATGTGGTGTGGATCAGTCGGGACTTCCGATCGGCTTACAGCTTAT
The DNA here is from genome assembly GCA_902782995.1 of uncultured Lachnospiraceae bacterium. Taxonomy (GTDB): domain Bacteria; phylum Bacillota; class Clostridia; order Lachnospirales; family Lachnospiraceae; genus Roseburia_C. The sequence continues at coordinate 4,622 of CACZPJ010000041.1, forward strand.
TGGAGACTGCTTCAAGGAAAAAAATATCATCCGTGCAGCATATGCCTATGAGCAGAGCAGGGAATTTGAAAAATGCCCATTGGGTGAGGCGTAGAAAGGAGTAAGAAAATGAGTAAACAGTATGAAACCGTGATCGGACTTGAAGTTCATGTCGAGCTTGCAACGAAAACAAAGATTTTCTGCTCCTGTTCTACTGCATTCGGAGGAGCACCGAATACACATACCTGTCCGGTCTGTACCGGAATGCCGGGTTCTCTTCCGGTTTTGAATAAGAAGGTGGTAGAGTATGCCGCAGCAGTCGGTCTTGCAACGAACTGCACGATCACACAGAACTGTAAGTTTGACCGTAAGAACTATTTTTATCCGGATAACCCGCAGAACTACCAGATCTCACAGCTTTACCTTCCGATCTGCAGAAACGGAAGCGTAGAGATTGAGACAGAGGAAGGAAAAAAGACGATCGGAATCCATGAGATCCATATGGAAGAGGATGCAGGTAAGTTAGTACATGACGAGTGGGAAGGTGTTTCGCTGGTCGATTATAACCGTTCCGGTGTACCGCTGATTGAGATCGTATCAGAACCGGATATGCGTTCTGCCGAAGAGGTGATTGCCTATCTGGAAAAATTAAGAATGCTGATCCAGTATCTCGGAGCTTCCGACTGTAAGTTACAGGAAGGATCTATGCGTGCCGATGTAAACCTCTCTGTCCGTGAGGTTGGAGCAACAGAGTTCGGTACACGTACCGAAATGAAGAACTTAAACTCCTTTAAGGCGATCGCAAGAGCGATCGAGGGCGAACGTGCACGCCAGATCGATCTGATCGAATCCGGGGAAAAGGTCGTTCAGGAGACCAGACGCTGGGATGATACGAAGGAATATTCCTATGCAATGCGTTCGAAGGAAGATGCACAGGATTACCGCTACTTCCCGGAACCGGATCTTGTACCGATTGTGATCAGTGACGAATGGTTAGACGAGATCCGTGCTGCCCAGCCGGAATTCCGCGATGAGAAGAAGGCACGTTACCAGAAGGAATACGATCTGCCGGAATATGACGCAGACATTATCACCGGTCATAAGAAGTTAGCGGATCTGTTTGAGGCAACAACAGCACTTTGCAAGAAGCCGAAAAAGGTATCGAACTGGCTGATGGGTGAGACGATGCGTCTGATGAAGGAACAAAGCGTAGAGCCGGAGGATCTGAAGTTCTCACCGGGCAATCTTGCGAAGTTAATTGAACTTGCAGATGCAGGAACGATCAATGGAAATGTGGCAAAGGAAGTATTTGAAAAAATCTTTGCCGAAGATATCGATCCGGATCAGTATGTAGAAGAACACGGCTTAAAGACCGTAAACGACGAAGGTGCACTCCGCAGTACGATCGAGCAGGTGATCCGGGATAACCCACAGTCTGTGGATGATTATCATAATGGCAAGGAAAAAGCGATCGGCTTTTTGGTCGGACAGACGATGAAAGCGATGAAAGGCAAGGCAAATCCTGCCATGGTTAACCAGATCCTGAAAGAACTGCTATAAATAAATTGACATTTTTCAAATCTGTGATAGACTATTTTGTGACTGACAAGACACATGTATGGATATGTGTAAACATGCATGTGTCTTGTGTTGTGTTCAGGAGGAATCATAGAAATGGAAAAGCTAAAGGCATTTTTAAAAAGGAAAAATGTAGAGATCTCAGCAAAGCGTTACGGAATTGATGCACTCGGTGCAATGGCACAGGGACTGTTTGCTTCCCTGCTGATCGGAACGATCATCAGTACCATAGGTGAACAGGCAGGGATTGAACTGCTTGTAACAATCGGAACTTATGCAAAGGCAGCTACGGGTCCTGCAATGGCGATCGCGATCGGCTTCGCACTCCAGTGTCCGTCACTCGTACTTTTTTCACTGGCAGCAGTTGGTGCGGCAGCAAATGAATTAGGTGGTGCGGGCGGACCGCTTGCGGTACTGATCGTTGCTATTTTTGCGGCAGAAGCAGGAAAAATCGTTTCGAAGGAAACGAAGATCGATATTATCGTAACACCGTTTGTAACGATATTTGTCGGTGTGGGACTTGCCTTATGGTGGGCTCCGGCGATTGGCAAGGTGGCAAGTGCAGTCGGTAATGCGATCATGTGGGCAACCGAGTTACAGCCGTTTTTCATGGGAATCGTAGTTTCTGTACTTGTAGGAATCGCATTGACACTGCCGATCAGCAGTGCTGCGATCTGTGCGGCACTCGGACTGACCGGACTTGCCGGTGGTGCGGCACTTGCCGGCTGCTGTGCACAGATGGTCGGCTTTGCAGTATTAAGCTTCCGTGAGAATAAATGGGGAGGTCTGTTCGCACAGGGTATCGGAACATCAATGTTACAGATGGGAAATATCGTAAAGCGTCCGGTGATCTGGCTGCCGGCGATCCTTACATCTGCGATCACAGGGCCGATCGCAACCTGTGTATTCCGGCTTAAGATGGATGGTGCAGCAGTTGCAGCCGGAATGGGAACGTGTGGATTAGTCGGACAGATCGGTGTCTATACCGGCTGGCTTTCGGATATTGCAGAAGGAACGAAGCAGGCAGTGACAGCCTTTGACTGGATCGGACTGATCCTGATCTGCTTTATACTGCCGGGTGTCCTGACCTGGGCGATCGGACTGGTGTTCCGTAAGATCGGTGCCATCCGTGAAAATGACCTGAAGCTGGACTTATAATACAGAACAAATGGTTTGTGCATAATTCTTAAAAATCTATAAAAAAACATTTCATATGCAACAAAATAAACAAAAGTGTGGTATACTAAAGATATACATGGGGTACCATGCTTTTTGTTTTGCCATGGTGCAGAGAGTGTGCACAGAAATGAGGACAGTGTGAAAATAAGATTTTCACATGCAGAAAGCATGCACGGAAATGAGGGCAGTGTGAAAATAGAATTTTCACACGAGAGATTTATGCCTGCGTAAACTTGGCACAAATCTCAACATGTGCAAAAAACATGCACAGAAATGAGGAATAATATGGACATAAATAGTGAGATAAATGAAGGAATTGACGGTTGGAAGACAGTGATTTTTCTGTACAATTCAGCCTTAAAGGAGGTTGGAACGAAGTTAGAGATTCTAAACGACGAGTTCCAGCATGTACATCAGTACAATCCAATCGAATACATAAAAAGAAGAATCAAGTCACCGGAGAGCATCGTAAAGAAGCTCAAACGGTATGGCTATGAGAGTACTATCGATAACATGGTAAACTATGTCAATGATATGGCAGGTATCCGGATCGTATGTTCTTTTACCTCCGACATCTATCGTTTAGCAGAGATGATCGGAAGACAGAATGATCTGACCGTCGTATCGGTGAAGGATTATATCAAGCATCCGAAGGAAAGCGGATATAAGAGTTATCATATGTTAGTAACCGTTCCGATCTTTTTATCAGACCGTGTGGTAGATACGAAGGTAGAGATACAGATCCGTACGATCGCAATGGATTTCTGGGCGAGCTTAGAGCATAAGATCTATTATAAGTTCGAAGGAAATGCACCGGATTATATCAGCCGGGATCTGCGGGAGTGTGCAGAGATCGTATCAATGTTAGATGCGAAGATGCTCTCACTGAATGAAGCCATCTTAGAAGCGAAGGCGGCACAGGAGAAGCAGGCAGAGCCGGTTGGTGTGAAGGCACAGAAACAGGCATAAAGTAAGGGATGCTACTTTCATGGGTGATTCTCATAAAGTAACATCCCTTTGTCATCTTAAGCCTGCGTGGAATTACCGGTTATTCTTCCTCACCGTTTTTCCATTTATCGAACTTCTCGATTACAGCATCATAGGTACGCTGTGAAATATCCGGGAGAGATTTTCCCCAGGACTTGGTTGCTTCGGAGAAGCCCTTCTTGAAGGCATTTAATAATTCTTCTGCCTTGGAAGAATCATTTCCGGCAAGGGCTTTGGCAAAGTCTACGATACGATCGGAAGTCTGGTTTACGCCCCAGTATCCATCGTCGGCAATATCTGCCTGTGCCTGAGCCTTTGTTGCTGCATCAACGGTAAAGTTGCCGCCTGCAAGGAAGCTCCAGATGCTGTCAGCTTTTCCGATGGCTGAGCCCTGTTTGCTCATCATCTGCTCAACGATGCTGCGAAGCTGGGAGATGCGGCTGTCAGAATCAGCCTTCATCTTAGCGATCAGAGCAGTGTTAGAAGTCTTGGTATTTGTTTTAGAAGCAGTTGTGGTATCCTTACTGCTTTTCTCATAGATGACACCGGAGTTGTTCTTGTCAGAGGTTGTTTTCGTACTCTGCTTCTTCTCTGTGGTGTCCTTGGCTGTTGTTTTTCCTGTGCTGTCTGCAACGGTTGCAGCAGTGTAGGTGCTGATTGATGGAATCTCCATATCGATTACCCTCCTTGGTGGAATTGTTCCGGCATTCCGTGTCCGGATACATGAAAAAATTTCTCTGTTACCCTATATATCGGTAAAAAGCGGGGAAAACTTTAGGACGCTGAATTGACTTTTGGGGAATAAATGATAGTATATAAATATGTATAATGTATACAAAATACAGGGAGAATACAATATGGATAAGATAGCGGTAAAGGCATTAGCAAAAATTAATCTAGGACTGGACGTGGTAAGACGCAGAGAGGATGGTTACCATGAGGTACGGATGATCATGCAGACCATTCATCTTTACGACCGGTTAGAGATCCGTAAGCAGAAGGAACATGCAGTTACCTTGCATACGAATCTGTCATTTCTTCCGGTAGATGAACATAATCTTGCATATCGGGCGGCTGCTATGTTACAGGAAGAATTCGCACTGACCGAGGGCGTTGCGATCGATTTAAAAAAGCATATCCCGGTAGCGGCCGGTATGGCGGGTGGAAGTACGGATGCCGCAGCAGTATTATATGGAATGAATGAGATCTTTGATCTTGGATTGTCACGTAAGGATCTGATGGAACGTGGTGTGAAGCTTGGGGCAGATGTACCGTACTGTCTGATGCGTGGAACGGCATTGGCAGAAGGGATCGGAGAGAAGCTGACGTCACTGCCACCGATGGTAAAGTGTCCGGTTCTGATTGCAAAGCCACAGATCGGTGTTTCCACAAAGTATGTGTACGAGCATCTGAACCTGTCGGATCAGTCCACACATCCGGATATTGACAGACTGATCACAGATATCCGGAAAAAAGACCTGGATGCGATCGCAGGTGATATGGGCAATATCCTTGAGACAGTGACCATTCCGTTACATCCGGAGATCGATAAGATCAAACAGTGCATGTGTGAGCACGGAGCACTGAATGCGATGATGAGCGGAAGCGGACCTACGGTATTTGGACTCTATGAGAATATAGAAGATGCGAGAAAGGCGGCAGATGCGGTAAGAGCCACAGGACTTGCCAGACAGATCTATGTGACCGATATTTATAATAACAGAAGAAAGTAGTATCAGTACGAAAAGAGAACGTGAAGCAGGGTACAGCGTAGAAAAGGAGAAGCTTATGACAGAGAATCTGGAATTAAATATGGATGCATTCCTCCCCCTACGGGATGTTGTGTTCAACACGTTGCGGGAGGCTATTTTAAAGGGAGAATTAAAGCCCGGTGAAAGACTGATGGAATTACAACTGGCATCAAAGTTAGGAGTCAGCCGTACACCGATCCGGGAAGCGATCCGTATGCTAGAGCAGGAGGGACTTGCTGTTACGGTACCGAGAAAGGGTGCGGAAGTCGCTAAGATGACGGAAAAGGACATGGAGGATGTTTTAGTCATCCGTGCTGCTTTAGATGAGCTTGCGGCACAGCTTGCATGTGATGAGATCGATGATGAGCAGTTAAAGCGGCTTCAGGCATCCAGACGGAACTTTGAGAACTGTATCCAGTCGGGGGATGTAAAGCAGATTGCACTTGCAGATGTGGAATTTCACGACCGTATCTATCAGGCAACCGGGAATGCAAAGCTGATCAATATGTTAAACAATCTGCGGGAACAGATGTACCGCTATCGTGTGGAGTATCTGAAGGATGAAACGAATTATCCGACACTGATCACCGAACATCAGGATTTGGTCGAGGGAATCCGCAGACGGGATAAGGAATATGTAACTGCGGTAATGAAGAGACATGTCAGCAATCAGGCAGAAGCGGTAAAACAGATGATCCAGCAGCAGGAATAGTGGAAGAATTTGTGTGATTTTGTGTATAAGAGAACGGAATAGGGAGATGCTAAAAGGGACAGACGATGGTCTGTTCCTTTTTCGTATAAGATTTAGATGGACAAAATACACAAATATGTTTCACATGATTTGTGTATTTTGTCCATTTGAATCAAGAACGAAAATACAGTTCGACAGGGGTGGGAAGATGGCGCAGGAAGAAAAAAAGACACCGGTTTCGTGTTCACTTGCGAAGAATATAGAAGGCTATAAACAGATTTTTGCAGATTGTGCAGATATTAAGATGATCGAGATGAAGTTAGGAAGGGATGCATCGGTTGCCTGCTTTATTGCGTATATCGAAATCACCGGTGGAAATGCGCTGTTTGAAAAGTCCATGATCGGCAAGCTGCTGAACAATCTCTGCGATTGTGACAAAAAAGAGATCTATGTAAGGTTAAAGGAAAACAGTCTGGGACTTTCGGACGTTACACCATTTGCGACGTTAGAGGAAGCAGCATATGGCATGTTAGCGGGAGATACGATCCTGTTTGTAGATGAATTTGACCGTGCACTTAAGATCCCGGATAAAGGGTATCCGGGAATGGGGATTTCCGAACCGACTTCCGAGAAGGCAGTCCGGGGATCGAGTGAAGGGTTTTCCGATTCGGTGAAGGTGAATACATCCATGATCCGTAAACGGATCCGTTCCCCGAAGGTCAAGGTGCGTGAGGTCAAGGGCGGTGTCCGTTCAAAGACGAATATTGATCTGGTCTATATGGAAGGGCTGATCTATCCGGATGTATTAAAAGAGATCGAACGGCGGCTCGACCGTTATGAGATCGATGGTATCTTAGACAGTGGAATGATCGAACAGTTATCGGAAGAAAAGTGGTATTCCCCGTTTCCGCAGTTTCAGACGACACAGCGTCCGGACCGGGCAGCAATGGCGGTCTTAGAAGGACGTATTATCGTATTATGTGACAATTCGCCGGAGGCACTGATCCTGCCGACGGATTACAATTCGTTTATACAGACGAGTGATGATTATTACAACCGGTGGGAGATTGCATCTTTTGCAAGGATGCTTCGGTTTATTGCATCCTTTTTTGCTATGACACTGCCGGGACTTTATCTGGCTGTGTGTAATTTTCACACACAGATCTTACCAACGAAGCTGTTGCTCTCCTTTGCAGAAGCCAGACAGGGGGTACCATTTCCGGGCGTGGTCGAGGTTCTTTTGATGGAATTGTCATTTGAACTCTTGCGGGAGGCTGGCATCAGGCTGCCGGGAGCAATGGGCAACACGATTGGCATTGTCGGAGGGCTGATCATCGGGCAGGCTGCGGTAGAAGCAAATCTGGTCAGTCCGATCGTTGTAATTGTGATTGCATTTACAGCACTCTGTTCGTTTGCCATACCAAACGAAGAGTTTGCAACGGCATTCCGGCTTTTGAAGTTTGTCTTTATTGCATTCAGTGCATGGCTTGGATTTTTCGGATTTTTACTGATGCTGCTTGCTGTTTTGATCCATCTGTCGCGGCTAAGCAGCTTTGGAATCCCATATCTGATGCCGTTTGTGGGAGCAGACCTGACCGATTATGAGGATGAGCGGGATGCACTGTTCCGTTATCCGACTTTTATGCGGAGATACCGCCCGATCTTTACAAGACGTAAGGAACGTGTGCGGTTAAGAAAAAAGGATGGACATGAAAATGGAAAATAAGATGTTTTCGGATAATCGAAAAATATCCGGCAGACAGATCAAGCGGCTGTTGTTTTTTGATCTTGCGGGGTTAAGTACCCTGCTTCTGCCGCCGCTGCTCGCACAGACTGCCGGGAAAAACGGGATTTTCTGTATTTTTCTGGCATTGCTTCCGGCATACGGAGTGGTACTTTTGATACAAAGAACCAGCAGCCGGATGGTGGCAGGCTTTCCGGATTATATCAGACAGACAAAGGGAAAGTTCACAGAAAAAGTGATCCTGATCCTTTGTGGGGCGTCCGGGATCGTACTGGCAGGATTTGTGCTCGATACGGTCAGCCGGCTGATCACGACACAGCTTTTAAAGGGGGAATCCTACTGGTTGGCCAGTTTCCTGATCCTGATACTTGGAGCATATGGAATGGCGGGCGGTATGGAAGGAAGGGCAAGGATCTATGAGGTGCTTTTCTGGCCGCTTCTGATTCCGCTTGTACTGATGCTTGTTCTGGCTTGCCGTGATGTCAATGCCGATTACTGGACACCGGTCTTTTTCGGCAGTGGCAAGGACGTGGCTCTTGGGACACTGCTGGCGTTCTTATTCTATCTCCCGGTATGTTTTCTGTTATTCTTAGTTCCGTATGAAAAAAATTATATGCAGGGGATTGCAGTGGCAAAGCGGACATTGTTTTTTACAGCACTGCTAAATGCAGCCATCTATCTGATCACACTCGGGATTTTTGGTGAAGCGTCCTTACGGGAGATGAAGCGTCCGGTGATCACGCTTATGAGCATGATCCGTCTGCCGGGTGGATTTTTCGAGCGGCAGGATGCGTTTATGGTTGCAATCTGGTTTTTTGCCTTGTATGCACTGTTAAACAGCAGCATGTTCTATGGAACGGAGAGCATTAAGAGCCTGATCGGGAAAAAAGGGAACAAGCGTTATGTCCTGCTTATATTTTTTTTGACGTTTCTGGTGTCTGCTGCCTTTTATAAGGGAGGTGTGATGGAATGGTAAAAAAGGTATGTGTGCTGTGTCTGATTTTAGGGTTGCAAATGCTGTTTTTCTGTGGCTGTGACAGCGCAGAGTTAGAGGAGCGGAAGTTCCCGCTTACCATAGCGTTTGATGAGCAGGATCAGGGCTGTGTGCTGACACTTGGACTTGAGTATCTGTCCGGAGTGGCAGAGGAAGAGGAAAGTGCAAAAGAGGAAGATGAAGAAGAGGTTATGGCAGCAGCAAACTGGGTAGAGGCATTTTCGGATCAGGATGAAAAAAATCCGGAAACCATGGACTACAATCATGTGAAGGCAGTCATCATCAGCCGTGCAGTGCTCGAAGATAAGGAGATGTTAAATCACCTGCTGGATTATCTCGAGACAGAAGAACTGCTTTCACGCAACACCCTTGTTTTTACATGCAGGGATCGTGCGGCTGATCTTTTGGCACTCGAAGGTGGTCTTCCGATGGCAGAGGGCATGTACTTAAAGCAGTTGACCGATGGAATGACCATGCAGAAGGACACCGCAGTGGTAACGCTCGGCAATCTGATGAATGAGCGTTACAACCGTATGGAGAATCTGTATCTTCCGGTCTTAGAGGAACAGGAACAAAAGCCTGTGATCTGTGGCTATTATGCGCTGGCAGAATATACCGGAATGGGCATGATAAAGCCGGAGGTATATGAGGCTGCCACCCTGCTTGAAAATAAGCGAAAGCTGTATCAGTTTGACTTAGATACCGGAGAAACCATTGAATTATCACAGATCCGGTGCAGTGGCGGTGTGACGTCGGATGAGGAGAAAACAGTCAAAGAGGTCTGCCTGTCAGCGGATGCGAAGATCATAAGTAAGAATGCAGATGCAGCGGAGAAAAAGAGAGCAGAAAGACAGATCCGGGAATA
>CACZPJ010000042.1 GCA_902782995.1 uncultured Lachnospiraceae bacterium
TCATCTGCTGCCACATTCATGGCCCGGCTGATAGCTTCACTTCCGGCTACTGCCTGCTCAGTTTGTACTGTAGTTATCATGCAGTGCAAAGAGTATTTTATATATATTACTCAGCTTCACCGGAAATGTCAAGCTATTTTTCATTTTTATTATAATTCTACCAATTCAGTGCAGCATAGTGGCTGTATGTCTGCATGATCCAGTCAGCACCACCCATGATCATCGTAAACAATGACAGTAATACGATCAGCACGATCGCGGTCTTATCATAGAGGAAATCCTTCGTATGGCGGCCGTTTGCCACAAGTACCTCGATGCCAAGCAGAATGAACAGACATGGCCACAGATGGAAAATAATGCGGTAATCTAAGACCGGAACAAACAGATGTATAAGAAAGAGACTTCCAAACAGCACAAGCCCCAGCCCAAACGTAATGGTACCAACACGGTGCGTCCGTGTAATCTGTTTTTCTTCCATGTTCTTACTGCTCCTTTCCATCCTGCTGACTGTCCGGCTGTTTTGTTTCAACCTGTTTCTCATCCTGACCGTCTAGCTGTTTCTTCTTTCCACTGATCATATGCACACCAAGCACGATCACAACAATACCAATAATAAGCTGTGGCAGATAGTAATTCAGATTGCTTAAGATCCAGAAAAATTCTTCCGGAATCCAGCTCGCAAGCGGTCTGGTCAGACTCTTCCAGCTTAAGATCACACCTACCACGATCAATGTTACACCGATTGCTTTCCGATATTCCTTCACAAAATCTGCACCCTGATGAACATCTCCATTGGAAAAATGGAAGAGATATTCATCCTCTACGGCATAGAATTCTTCATCCGGCATGCCTGCAAGATTGTGTACATGGAAAAAGCTGTAGAACCATAAGATTACTGCCACAAATATTAACGGTCCGATATCTAACCAGGTCGCAAATGCAATAATTCCGAAAAATGCACCCATTAAGCTGATACCCATTTTCATAAATCCCATATACATCTCACCGGCTCCCGGCAAAAGCGAAAATACAAATCTCAAAAATCCATTTTTTTTCTGTGTCATTTATTTTTCCTCCCTCTCTAATATCCTGTTCGTTCCTTCATAAAGCCTGTTACACCAGCCGCTTGACCACTCATTCAGACTGCGGGTCAGTGATTTTTCCTTCTTCGGCTTTGTCTGCATCTCCTTGCGGTCATTCTCGTATTCGATACGGTATGCATCCTCCCGGTTTGTTCCTGCCGGGTTCTGCATTGCCGGGATAATCGTGATAAAGGCGATCGCTGCCGCTGCCGCTGCCACGATCTTTACGCTGTAAGCAAAAAGCTGTACTCTTTTTCCTTTCTGTGGCTGCTTCTTCGCTGTCTGCTGATCCTCCCGGATACTTTCGCGGATCGTATTGCGTATCGGCATGATCTCAACCGAATCCTTAAACACCTGATGCTTTGCCTTGTTCAAAATCATATGCTCTAAGTAATCCGGTGCCTGTAACATCGGTCCGTTTTCTACATCTGCGATCAGCTTTTCTAAGGCTTCATCACTCAGATATTTTTCTTCATCTCTGTTATGATCCATCATGCGATCCACGCTCCTTTCCGTATAGTTTGCGAAGCATTCCCCGCGCCCGGTAGATCTGTGTCTGGATGGTTTTGACATTCTTCTGCCGGATCTGTGCGATCTCATCTGCGGTATGTTCTTCCACAAAATACATTCTTGCGACCTCATCATAAGGCGGCTTTAAGTTCTTACAGCGTTCCTTCAGTTGTTCGATTGCTTCCTGTTCCATATAGCTGCTCTCCGGGAGTCCCTCTTTCGACTGTCCGGTTTCTAATTCACAATCCTCTGTGGGGACTACTCTTCTCGCCGCCTGCTTCTGGTAATCGATGCATTTGTTGGTTGCGATCCTGCACAGCCAGGACTTTTCATTTTGTCCGTCGAACGAATCAAGATGCCGGAAGGCAGATAAAAACGTTTCCTGTGTCAGGTCTTCTGCTATAAAATAATCTCTTGTCATTTTAACACAAATGGAAAATACCAGATTCTGGTACTGCTTTACCATCTGTGCCAAATATTCCTGGGAATCGATCTTATCCACCTCCTTTCTTCTTTCGAAAGCTTTCATAAGATATAACGAAGGGATTTGGTATTTATCTTCAACTTTTTTCATTTTTATTTTTTCTTTTTCATTAAAAACTTTCTTCTCCTATCTGTCAATGTTTTCATACCCTTGCAGCTACACACAGTGTTTATCATCACGTAAAAGAAGACAGGCATCCCCGCCTGTCCCCTTTTGTGATTTTATCTTTTTATTCTGAAAATACTTCTTCTAATTCAATTAATTGCACATTATCTTTTTTTTCACAATGGAATCCGCTTCGTGAGAAAAAGACATACTTATAACAATCCAAACCGGTCGCTTTTACCTGTTCTATTTCCTCTTGGATCATTTCATCCGATACCGGCTTCTTTCTGAATTTGACCTCGTAAAAGGCATAGCCAAGTTCATCTTCTGTCACAATATCAAACTCACCATTTGTCCGTTCTGTTGGATTGTCATAATAATATTTTCCAATCTTTTCAATAACCGGATCAATTTCTCCTGCCTTGTTTTTCCGGATCAGATACTGTCTGCATACCGTTTCAAACATACGTGGCACATAATACTCTTCAAAATCTTTTTCAATATACTTCTTATAAAAGATCTCAGAATCCATGATCTTCATCTGTGATGAATATTTGAAGTTATACCGGTAATAAAACAAGGACAGATTATCACAAATATAATATCCGATTTTCTTTTTATTACTGAGGTCATTAATCGGTGCAGTTTTAACCACAACCTCCATACGGATCAATTTGTCGAGTACATCCACAAGCGTAGGTCCGCTTGATACGTGAGACTGTGAAAGAATATCACTGTACCTTGAGAATCCTCTTGATAATGCTTCAAACACTTCATTCGCATTTACAATTTTGGAAAGTTCTGCATTTAAGTACATGGATACTTCATTTTCCAAACGTGCTCCAGGAGATGCAATCAGCTCGATAATATTCTCCTTCACGCTCTTTGTATCATCAATCAGCCGGTTATAGTATGGAATTCCTCCAAACACGGAATAAATCCTCACTTTATCCTCCGGGGAATAATTCGGATAGAAAAAAGAAGATTCATAATAATCCATCTGCTTTAGATCAATGGTCAGATCTACTCTTCCGTACAATGGATTTGCATGTTCCAAAAGGGAACGCATTACCTCCACATAAGAACCGAGAACAATTAAGGTCAGTTTTGCTGTTTCTCTATACTTATCAACCAATGCCTGCAAAATGCTGTCCATCCCATTCACAGATTCCCTTAAATACGGATATTCATCCAGAACAAGTACAAGCTTTTCCCTGGTTGACAATTCAAAGACATACTTCAGCAGAGACTCTATATCCGAAAACCCAAGCTTCGGCAGTTCCATCACCTCAGACACAATCTCGCTTAAACCATCAACATTACTCGCTTGTGCAACCTGCTTGCATTCATAATACAGACTTTTTACATTGCTTTTTGAAAGTGCCTGCTTAACCAGTTCACTTTTTCCAACCCGTCTCCGCCCATATATCAGGGAAAATGTCATTTTCTCTGCATGGATAACTTTATCCAGTTTTTTTAACTGTTCTTTTCGTCCAATAAAATTCATTTAATTCGGTTCCTTCCGACTCGGTTTGTTTCGAGTTAATTATAGCATTCCCTTTTTGGATTGTAAATATTTACTTTCTTTTTCTAATTTTTCAATAAAACATAGTCTTCCATTGTCTCATACGCCTCTTCTACACTGTCGCTGTTGTCTAAGCTGCCATCTGCACCACATGCAAACTGAAGCAGAACGGAATCACTCTGATCCGGATCGATGACATAGAGCAGTGTGTAGGAAATCTCATCTCCTGCCTTCATGTTCCGGTAGAAGAACTCATGGCGGCTGTCCTCCGCTACATTTTCGGCACTTGTCATATAGACCGGCATCCCATCTGTCTCTAAGAAGAACTGCTCCGAAGGAAGTGATGCATACCGATCCATGCTCCAGGTCACTTTTCCGTCCTCTGTCTTTGTGGATGGCACGATAGCGGCATATAATGGCACACTGCCGTCATCAAACTGATCGGAATAACAATGTGCGGTTACGTTGACCTTTAAAAACCGAGGGGTAACACGCTCTTCGCTTACCACTTCGCCATCCGCATCCAGATGCTGTCTGGTGTAACTCTTTAAGCTGCCATCTGCTTCTAACCATGGTACAACATCTTCATAGTGAAAGAAGTCACCTTCACTTAAGCCCTCGATATGATCTAGGAACTCATATCCGGTTACGGTATATCCCATATCTCCACCTAAGTTTTTCGCTTCACTGCCCGCCTGAACCAGCTTCTTTTGTGGGATTCCGTCTGCGATCAGCGCATCCTTGACCTGTCCCCTTGCTTCCTGTGCTGCACGGTCTTCTTCACCCTGCTGTTTCTCATCTTCGGATGCAAATGTCGCATCACCGGTACGTGTGATCGTCATATTTTTTGCAAATTCCTGCATGTCGGCAACCGGGATTCCATAATCCGCATAGATCTCTACCACATAGCCCTCCATCGGGTTAAACTGGAACATATACGTTCCACGCAGATATTTTTCGGCATCCTCTAGTGTCACAATATCGGTTTCCATTCCGTTGATCGTATCCTTTGTGACATCCTTTACCTTGCACATCGTGTTAATGTCGGTAGAAAGCTTTTCTAATTCCGCGGTATTATAGATCGGAAGAATACTGATGCCATGATTCTCCCCTTCGCCTTCCTTATCATACTTTCCTTCCTCACGTTCCACATACCCATCCGGGATCCGGTTCACACTGACCTCATAAGTCCCCGGTGTCAGGTCGTAGTTAATATCAAACGTATAGCTTAAGCTGTCTCCCGTCTTTACCTCTGACTTTTCAAAAAATCCTCTTGATGCCATTACACCGACGGTACTGCCGGCTATTACCATACAGACAACGGCTGCTGCCACACGTCTTCTTGCCGTTCCATAGAAAAACCGGTTCGATTCCTTTTTCTTTCCACCGATCTGCCGGTAGGTTTCCTCGATCCGCTGTTTTACCAGATCTGACATCTCCAGATCCCTTCCTAATACTTCCTGCATCTCTCTATTCTGATATTCTCTCATTCTGCACTTCCTCCTAACCCAGCAAAAGCTTCTTTTTCAGTTCCACTCTTCCGCGTCTGAGCCTGCTTTTTACCGTATTCTCACTCCACGCAAGCACCTCTGCGATCTCCCTTGTATTCAGTCCTTCTCCATAGTAGAGCTGGAAAATGATCCGGCTGTCTTTAGGCAGCCCTGCTATCATTTCCAAAAACTCCACATTTGCCTGATTGCGGTCATTGTAACTGACCTCGGGAAACCGTTCGATCGTGTTGCACTGTCTGTTTGCTTTCAAGATCTGATTGCAGTTGTTGATCAGAATCCGTATCAGCCATGTTTTAAAATAAGCTGCATGTTTTAATTCCGTAATATGTTCAAATCCATTTAAAATGGTCTCCTGCATGGCGTCTGCAATATCCTCTTCATTATGAAGAATTCCCTTTGCGACCCGGTACAGGCTCATCCTGTTCTGCTCGATCAGTTCTACAAACGCATCGGCATCACCCTTCTGCGCTTTTCTTACCAGTATATTCAAGCCGGATTGCCTCCTTTTTTTTTCTGCCAAATGTGACGTCCCATCTGCCGCTTACATACATTAGATTGCAGATGCCGGATTTTCGGTGCAGGAATTTTCTGTACCGAAATAAAGTGTGCGCCCGCCGCACACTTTCGCGCCCGAGCGGATGCAACGCATAATCTTCCTCTCCGCGAGGTGCACATTTTAGCTTTTTGCTGTATAGGAATTCCAACGGAATTTCCTATACAGATTCGGGTGTCAAAAGGTGCTTTCTAAAAAATGAAAGGGCAAAATGCACAAAATATGTAAAGCAAACTTTTATTTGCGTCTTTCGCTGCGAGTGAAATCCACTGCTTACGAAA
>CACZPJ010000043.1 GCA_902782995.1 uncultured Lachnospiraceae bacterium
ACGATCTGTGCAGCTACGTTCGCGCAGAGCTTCTGCTGGCTTGTACTATCCTGGATCACAACATCTACGCCCATCTGGTTATTCTTAAATCCAACAAACTGAAGCGGAACAATATCTGTTCCCTGATGTAATAACTGGTAGAAGGAATGCTGACCGTTTGTACCCGGCTCGCCAAAGATAACCGGACCTGTCGGATAATCTACCGGCTCACCGAAACGGTTTACAGACTTACCGTTTGACTCCATATCAAGCTGCTGTAAATGTGCCGGGAAACGGCTGAGTGCCTGTGAATACGGAAGCACTGCGGTACTCGGATATCCTAATACGTTACGCTCGTATACACCGATCAGTGCATCTAACATCTCAGGGTTCTGCATAACGTCTGCATTCATAGAGAGCTTATCTTCCTCTGCTGCTCCGTCTAAGAACTGCGCAAATACTTCCGGTCCGAATGCAAGTGATAAGACTGCTCCACCTACTGCGGAAGTAGAAGAGAAACGTCCTCCGATATAATCATCCATGAAAAATGCTGCCAGATAATCATCACTCTTTGCAAGCGGGGATGTCTCACTTGTTACAGCGATCATATGCTTCGATGCGTCTAAGCCTGCATTCTTTAAAGCATCCTTTACAAAGGATTCATTGGTTAAGGTCTCAAGTGTAGTTCCTGACTTAGAAACTAATACGAAGATGGAATGTGCAACATCGATTGAATCTAAAACTGCTGCTGCATCGTCCGGGTCTACGTTACTGATGAACTTCGCCTCCATCTTGAAGGTTCCGTTCTTCTTTGCCCAGTTCTCTAATGCAAGATACATTGCACGAGGTCCAAGATCACTTCCGCCGATACCGATCTGTACAACAGTGGTAAACTTCTCACCTGCTGCATTGGTGATCTCACCTGCATGGACTTTGTTTGCAAAGTCTGCAATACGCTGCTGCTGTTCTACATAGAAGGTACGCTTATCAACACCGTCTGCGGTAACAGCTTCTCCTAACTGTCCGCGTGTCATGTGATGAAGCACAAGACGATTCTCACCTGTATTGATCACTTCTCCGTTATAAAGAGCTTCAAACTTCTTTGCAAGTTCTGCCTCTTCGGCAAGCTTTTTCAATGCTTCTAATACATTCTCATCAACCTGCTTTGCAGCATAGTTGTAAACAAGACCATCTGCCATTGGGATGCTGTAATTCTTCACACGGTCTGCGCCGTTTTCTCCAGCCATCACTTTTGTAAGATCGACACGGTCTGTTTTTGCAAGTTCCTGATAGGATGCAAGCTTATCTAAGTTTTTCCAGGTAATCATCCTCGATTTCCTCCTTGTTTCTATAATATAATATACTTTTACTTTTTAGCTTATGTGATTATACACTTAAATTCCGCGAAGTTCAAGTAAATCCCTGTTGTTTCTTGTCCAATCCGGATATTTTTTAGTATCTTAGGATAAATAAAAAAATGCACAAATATGTTCCACAAACATTTTTCATGCAAATAAAGTTTGCTACACATATTCGTGCATGTTCTCACTTACGATTTTCCGTTTTAAGTAAAATATATCCACAGACGTCTGCAAGTACCCAGCCGACCGGGATCGAGATCCAGATCGCACAGACGCCAAGTGCGGTATGGGGTGCAAGCGCATAGGATAGTGCCACCCGCGTTCCGAGAGATATGACCGTAAGAAGCAGGGACACCTGCGGACGGTTCACGCCACGGAAATATCCGTACCACAAAAATAAGAGTCCGATCCCTGCATAGCATGCGCCTTCGATCCGCAGATAGCGGACACCCCCTGTAATAATCGCCGTATTTCCTGCATCAATAAATATCTGCATAAGCTCCGGTGCGAAGATAAAAATAAGCACCGAAACACATCCACAGAAGACAACCGATGTCAGAACTGCAATCTTCGTGCCCCTGTGGATACGTTTCCTCTTTTTCGCGCCAAAGTTCTGTGAAACGTAAATCGAATATGCATTGCCAAATTCCTGTGCCGGCATATAAGCTACCGTATCGATCTTCACTGCCGCTGCAAAGGATGCCATGACCGTCGTTCCAAAGCTGTTGACCAGTCCCTGTATCATCAGGATTCCAAAGTTCATCACAGACTGCTGTATTCCTGTCATCACATCATTTACCACAATAAACTTAAGCCGTGCCCAGTCCCATGCAGCCTTTTTCTTCTCTCGTAAAAGCGGAAGGTGGCGGATCGAATAAAGCGTGATCCCGATCCCCGAAACCGCCTGCGAAAGAACCGTTGCAAATGCCGCACCGCCGACACCGTAATGCCAGACCACCACAAGCAGCAGATCCAGCCCGATATTCAAAAGTGCCGAGATCGTCAGAAAGACCAGTGACACCATGGAATTGCCCATCGCCCGCAGCAGATAGGAAAAGAAATTAAATAAAAATACAAAGATCATGCCGCCAAACACAACCGTCATATATGTGCCTGTCAGCTCCCACAGCTCCTCCGGTGTCTGTAGCAGCCGCTGTATCCAGCCCTGTCCCGGATAGATCACAAGACAGATCAGTACCGTTGCCAAGAAAATAAACCCGAACGAATGGTGAATATCTTTTCTAAGCATCTCTTCGTCCGATGCACCAAAGTCATTTGAGAACAATGTCCCGCTTCCCATACACAGTCCGATGATCACTGAAGACAGAAATATCATCAATGTATAAACCGAACCAACGGCTGCCAGTGCATTCGCGCCCAAAAATCTTCCAACGATCAGCGTATCTACCAGATTGTAGACCTGCTGAAGCATATTTCCTGCGATCATCGGCACAGAAAACACCAGCAGCTTTGTAAAAATTGATCCTTCTGTCAGCTTTACTTCCTTCATGTTCCTCTTCTACCTGCCATCCTTTTTTGTCCTGCCAGACGCTTCTAGCATAACACTTTTCCAATGACCGTGTCGAGGTTTTCTGTATCAGACATCTCTGCTATGTTTTATTCTACGTTTTTGAGTGCCTGATCCATCGGGATCTTCTTGATCCGTTTAAAGTCAAATACCATAACGATCAGATAGCCAATCAGTACAAACACAAACATCTTCACATAGCCTGCCGGCTCCATCCGAAAAGCAAACCAGCCGCTATAACTCTTTAACATGATTCTCCATGCCTGATCCATTACCAGCGTTCCAAGTCCGACGCTTAAGGCATCTGCCACAAGCAGAACGATCGTCGTTGACATCAGATACAGCCGTGCGATCTCTCCGTTCTCATAGCCTAAGATCTTCGTCATGGAGATCGCATTTTCATTCTTCTCTATGATCAGCTTCGTCAGCAGATAGATCATAACTGCGGATAACAGGATACAAAGGATCTGGAAGTATGACATATAAGAGCCCATCGAATGATCTAACTGGTCTGCCATCTTGGTAAAGTCACGTTCCGTAAGGATCGTTGCAACATTGTCCTCATCGATATCCGCAAGCTTTGTATCCGACAGGTAGCCGCTGAATTCCTCTTCCTTCAGATCAAAGATCTCCTGATACTGATCGGTTGATAAAAACACTGCGATGCTCTGGCACTTATCATAGATACCGGTGATCTTAAACTCATACTGCTTGTTTTCATATTTCTCTGAAAGTGTAACGGTATCTCCAACCGATAAGCCATACTTATCACAGAATGATGCCGATAAGGCTGCCTCTAATCCCTTCTGCTCAGACAGCTTCGGGATCTTGACATACCGGCTGTCTGTCTGGATGCCGTAGATCGATACTTCTTCGTCTAACTCATCTCCCTTTTTCTGCAAGGAGGTCATATCGAACTTCTCAGCATCCGGATTGTCCGTTGTGATCAGATCTCCGTCCTCGTCTTCATAGGAAGTTAATACATACTGATACTTTGCAAACATCAGGTCACTGATATTGTTCTGGTAATATTTTAAGGTATCCGGCATTCCGACTGCCATTGCAAGCATAACCATGATAAAGAAAATTCCTACAAAAAGTACCAGATAATTGACACTGTTCTGGATCATGATACGCAGACGGAAGCGCGCAAGGAAGGACCACTTCGGCAGACGGATCGTCTTTTTGCGCTTTGCCTTTTTCAGGTCGTGACGTAAAAACTGAAGCGGTGTATGCTGCATCATCCGCACGATCACGATCAGATTAACCACAAACATCAATATCAGCGGGATCACTGTCGTCTTAACGAATGCATCCGGATTCCAGATCGTCTCATACGCCGGCAGACTGTAGCTGTTATAATACATGCTTACAACCACATTCTTAAATACCGTATAGCCTAAGATATTTCCCACACAGGCTGCAAGGATCGTTACGATCACCGGCATGGACAGATAGTGGCGGACCAGTTCGCCCTTGGTATAACCGGATGCACGCAGTGTACCGATCGCCGATGCTTCCTTTGTGATCGTATTGCTGATCGTAATCGCAAAGATAAATGCGATAATGACGATCAGGATATCAAGGAGCACGCCTCCCATCGCTTCGTCCGATCCCATATCATCCGTTGCAAAGTTAATTGCCGGATTGGCATATGCCGGTACATAATCCTCTAATTCCGCATCCGCGGTAACTGCCTGTGTCAGCAGGGCACGCATGAAGTTATCCGACTTTGTCTTTTCTTCTGCCTCATCTGCCGGTGCATCCTGATACTTCCATGCATAGGCATAATGCACATCGGCAGTTAAGCGGTCAAATCCTTCCTGTGTCACCATTGCAACATCGAACTTTAATGCATCAAACATCAGATCCGTTGGCTTTTCGTGCAGGGTTGCATAATTCACATAAGCGATCCGTCCGACAACTTCGAACTTCTGATCTCCAACCGTGATCGTATCACCGGTCTTTATTCCGACATTATCGGCATGCATACGGTCAACTGCGATCTCGTTCTCATTTTCCGGAAATCTTCCATCTAAGATACAGGCAAGGTTAATATCGTCGTTTTTGGCATACAGACGGGTCGTTCCCTCGTCTTTTCCGTCATTGTTGTAGTCCTCATTCTCGGTTCTCCAGAAGTTCTCATAGACATCTGCTTTTGATGGTGTAAAGTCCGGATCATTTAATTCGTACTTTTCTTCTGCATCCGCATACTCTTTGTCAATCTTATCCTCCGCCTTTTTCCACGCCTTATCGTAAGCGGTGTCATACGCATCCTGATATGCGCTGTCATAGGCGGTATCGTAAGCACTCTGGTATGTACCGTTCTGTTTTGCCTGCTCAACCGCATCCGGCAGCATGGCAGCGATCATCTGCTCATCCATTCCTGCCTGTGCAAGCTGCGCCTCTGCCTGTGCGGTAAACTGCTCGTCAAATGTTTCCGTGAAGCTCTCGTCGAATTTCTTTTTGAATTCATCCGGGAACTTTTCATCTAACTTCTTTTTC
>CACZPJ010000044.1 GCA_902782995.1 uncultured Lachnospiraceae bacterium
AAAAAACAGGTGGATATAAAACATCTGTCTTATATCCACCTGGCTGTCACTCATAAAATACACATACTAGCCGCAGCAGAAGGTTCCACATTTTGTCTCACTGCAGCAGCAGGCGTTTCTTCCTGCGACATCAATATCGGATGCCTTACACTGACAGTTTTCATTGTGTACGCACTTTTCTGCCTTACAGGAAACATCGGTTGCTTTCTTCGGTTCACCAACATAGTTTTTCACCATGTCAGAGGTCTTTTCTGCAAAGCTTCCACAGCAGGTCTCTCCACTGGTGGTCGCACTCTTGCCTTCAACCATAATATCATCCTTGCAACAGCAGGAATCCTCATTATAACGACAGCTTGCCACGGTACAATTTAATTGAGTCATACAAATCTCCTTTCCGTATCCTGTTTGATCACAGGTCTTACGGAATTAGTATTTCCGGGAGATTTTATTTTATGAAATTATTTTATTTTTCCTGCTCCTGTACTTCTTCTACACGGATCGCCTTTGTACGGATCTCTTCGCAGATCGCATCGATGAATTCCTGTAAGGACTTGCTTCCCTCATCACCGGTGAAACGGCTTCTTACGGAAACGGTACCGTCTTCTGCTTCCTTTTGTCCGACAACTAACATGTACGGAACCTTGGCAAGTCTTGTCTCACGGATCTTGTAACCGATCTTCTCAGAACGGTTATCCACGGTTGCATCGATGTGATTTTTCTTTAATTCTGCAAGTACTTTCTCTGCATAATCGGTATATTTTTCAGAAATTGGAAGTACACGAACCTGCTCCGGGCAAAGCCAGGTCGGGAACTTTCCGGCATAATGCTCGATCAGCCATGCAAGGGTACGCTCATAACATCCCATGGAAGTACGGTGTATGATCCACGGAAGAGCCTTTTCACCCTTCTCATCGATATAATACATGCCGAACTTCTCTGCACTTGCGCAGTCAAGCTGGATTGTTACCATGGTATCTTCCTTACCATATACATTCTTCGCCTGGATATCGATCTTCGGGCCATAGAATGCGGCTTCTCCATCTGCTTCTGTGAATGGGATATGATTCTCATTCATGACATCACGCAGATACTGCTGTGTGCTGTTCCAGTATTCTTCGTCTCCAAGATACTTCTCCTTATTATTCGGATCCCATTTTGACAGACGGTACGTTACATCACCATCGATACCAAGTGTCTTCATTACATAGTGGCACAGCTCGGTACATCTAGTCAGCTCTTCCTCTGCCTGATCCGGACGGAGAATGATATGTGCCTCTGTGATCGTAAACTGTCTTACACGGGTTAGTCCGTGCATCTCTCCGGAATCCTCGTTACGGAATAAGGTAGAAGTCTCTGCCATACGATATGGAAGATCACGGTAGGAATGCTGCTCATTCATATATACATAATACTGGAATGGGCAGGTCATCGGACGAAGTGCCATTGTCTCCTTGTCATCGGAATCCTTATTCAGGATAAACATTCCATCCATATAATGATCCCAGTGTCCGGAGATCTTATAGAGGTCTGCCTTTGCCATCAGTGGTGTACGTGTTCTGACATAGCCCCACTCGTTGTCCTCAAGATCTTCCATCCAACGCTGTAACTTCATGATCATCTTTGTTCCCTTTGGTGTGAACAGCGGAAGTCCCTGACCGATCACATCAACGGTTGTAAATAAGCCCATCTCACGTCCAAGCTTGTTATGGTCTCGCATCTTTGCATCTTCAAGTTTTGCAAGATGTGCCTTTAATTCGTCCTTCTTATTAAAAGCGGTACCATAGATACGATGTAAACGTGCCTTGTTCGAATCGCCTCTCCAGTAAGCCATGGAGGAAGAAAGAAGCTTATATGCCTTCACGCCCTTAGTGCTCATCAGATGTGGACCTGCACACAGATCGACAAATCCACCCTGATCATAGAAAGAGATCTCTGCATCTTCCGGCAGATCCTCGATCAGTTCTACCTTATACGGCTCATTGCGATCCTGCATGAACTTGATCGCCTCTGCTCTTGGAAGGGTAAATCTTTTGATCTCATGTCCTTCCTTGATGATCTTCTTCATCTCAGCTTCTAACTTATCAAGATCCTCTCTTGAAAATGGCTCAGAATCAAAATCATAATAGAATCCATCCTCGATCGCTGGTCCGATCGTGATCTTTACATCCGGGAACAGACGCTTTACCGCTTCTGCTAACACATGGGATGCTGTATGACGGATCACACGCAGTCCTTCCGGATCACTTGCTGTTACGATATTTAATTCACAGTCCTTATCTACAACGGTACGAAGATCTACGATCTCACCATCTAATTCGCCTGCACATGCCACACGTGCAAGTCCCTCGCTGATGTCAGCGGCGATCTCATACACAGATTTTGCTTCGTTGTACTCTTTGACAGAGCCATCTTTTAATGTAACCTTCATCTTTATTCCTCCTTATATATATTGAACAAAAGTGTGCTTCGCACACTTCCGCGTTCAACTTCTATCAATAGCACAGCTTTTGTTCCGCGCGCGAGCGGATAGCGAAGCTATCATCTCACCTCCGCGAGCTGCGCATCTTTGTAAGCAGGCATACATGCCTGCTTTTGCTGTATCGGAAATTTCCGATACAGCAAAAAAACGTCCCTGATATGTAATCCTACATATCAGGGACGATACTTACCGCGGTTCCACCCTTATTCTCTGCTCCTGCACCTGCGCAGATCACAGAATCTCATTCGATGATAACGGAATCACCGGACCGGATTGGGGTCACTCCAAGGTAGTCTTCAGATAATCTCCACAAGAATGCTTCCAGCCAAGGCATTCCTCTCTGCTGCTTCTGATTAACCTACTCGTCTTGTCATTGTGTTTGCTTTCTTTTGTTATTTGCTATTCTAGTCCCTTTTTGAAGTTCTGTAAAGACCCTTTTTGATTTTTATGCTGTTATTATTAACGTCCGCAACAGAACTTATACTTCTTACCACTTCCGCATGGACATGGATCGTTACGTCCGATCTTCTTGCCTACGATAACGGTTCCTGACTTCTTCTGCTTGATATATAACTTATGTCTTGTATCTGCATCGAAGATGTCATTCCACTGTGGCAGCTCATAAAGCCAGTCAGCCTTCGCATCTACCATGTTCATGTAAAGCTTCTCTTTATCAAACGCAAGGCTTACCTTCGTATCCTCTTCCATTGTATCAATCGGATTCGGCTCGATCAGACTGTCGTTGATTCCATCTAAGAATCCTGTCATATCCATAATGCTTAAGCCAAACTTCTCTGCAAGCTCTTTTACCGTACCCTCTACCTTCTCGTCCGGGTTCGTTAAAAGCTCTTCATATACACCACGTTCAATTGCAAAATATCTCTGCCAGAACTTCTGTAACTGTCCTCTATCTGTCTCCTGATTATAGGCAACTTTCTGCCATTCTTCCAATAATGCCATTTTTATACCATCCTTTTCATTATTCCAATGCCGTTTGCTACGGCTCTTCGACTATTATAGCATATCCTGTCCTATTTTCAAAACATTTTCTCAGGCATTTTTGCATACTCTTCTTCGAACAGCTGCACACTCTCTTTTAAGCAGTCTAACAGGATCGGATTAAAGCTGCCACACGCTCCGTTTAAGATCATCTCTAATGCCTTCTCATGGGAATATGCCTTCTTATAAACACGCGGACTTACCAGTGCATCATAGACATCCACAATACTTACCACCTGGCTCCAGATCGGGATCTCATTCCCCTTTAAGTGATCCGGATATCCACCGCCGTCCCAGCGTTCGTGGTGATACCTGCTGATGTCTAAGCAGTACTGCCGCTGCTCCTCATCAAAGGAAAGATTCAGTGTCTTTAAGATCTCATACCCCTTTACCGTATGTTCCTTCATCTTCTCGAATTCATCGTTCGTCAGTCTGCCCGGCTTATTTAAGATCGTATCGGAAATCGCGATCTTTCCGACATCATGGAGTGCTGCCGCTTCTGCAATCTTCTTGATCGTATCCTCTGTCAGCTTCCATTCCGGTTCTTTTACCGCAATTTTTTTCAGCAAGATCCTCGTCAGCGACTTCGTCCGCTTGATGTGCTCACCGGAATCCATATCGCGGAACTCTACCAGATTACTTAAGGTATCAATGATTCCTTCTGTATATTCCCGGTACAGACGCTGTTCCTCGATCAGCTTCTGCTGGGCATCCTTCAGTTCTGTTACATCCATACGGATCACTAAATAGACCGGACAGCCATCCCCATCGTTGATCCTCGTTCCTCTTGCCTGTACCCAGTGTGTCTGCTTTTTGCTGTCCTGTTCGCGGTACACAATATCAAATGGTGCACCCATTCTGGTGATGCGGTGAAGCTTGTACTGTACGCTTTCCCTGTCATCATACAGGATATGTTCCAGATACCCTCCGTCATAATCTTCGATGGTCTTTCCCATCATATCGTAAAAGCTCTGGCTTGCATTCATAATACTCATCCGTTCATCCATCCGCATGATCACCACACCACCCGGAATCGACTGATATGTCGCATTCAACTGGATCGCAAGCTGCCGTTCCATCTGCTTACGCTTATCGATATTACGCACCACAAAGACACACAGCCTGTCCTGATCAAACGGATCCTGGATCGGGATACACCGGAAAGAGATCCAATGATACCCACGTTCGTCCTTCTTGCGGTATTCACCATAGATCTCTGACTCTGTCTTTGTCTGTTCTTCTAACCGCCCGATTGAAAAAATCTCTTCAAATTCGCTGCGGTCATCCGGATGGATCATCTGTAAAAAGCGGTCATGACTCTCAGACAGATCCGACGTTACTCCCATATGGATACTACGCTCTCCACTGCTTCCATAGGAGGTAAACGTTCCCTTCGTAAAGTTACCATAGGAAAGTGACTCACTCAGCACCATCGCCGCCTTATCCGTCATCCGGTTATAGAGGATCGATTCCTGAATATCCGGTGCGTGGATCTGCGGAACTACCGTGATAATATAAGCAGGTATCGTATTCTCCCACAGATATTCATCGGCTGTCCGTTCCACGAACCCGTGCCACTTCTCGTTATAATCAATGGTCAGATTCTCACCGGATGTACCATGCATCGTCAAAACCGGACACTTTTTGCACCTTTCCCCGGTACCACAGCAGCTTTCCCCAAGCTGCATATCCGGCTCCATAATCTTCATTTTTTTATTATAATAGAGCAAAGTAAAATCGTCCCTGCGGATCACATAGATGCCAAGAGATGCGATCGAATCTCCAAACTGACGTACCTTTTCCATAGATGCCCCCAAACTTCCTGACTGTTTATTCACATCTTACCATATTTCCGTCCCTTTTTCCTTGTCGAAAATTGACAAGACATGTTTACCTTTTTTATTGTTGACGATACAGATTTTGTCCCAAAGACGATAAACCACCTGCTACATATACCCCTCTGTATCAAGATAATTTTATTTTAAAGTTCATTACTGAAATCAATCAAAAATTCTCGTAATATCCTGGTATCTGTTGATTACACGATAAATTTCTACATACTCATTACTTACCTTGTAGATAATCACATAATCTTCCCATATCGCATATTTATAATCTGCCCGAAAGCTGACTCGTTTTAAAAGATCTGGACCTATTCCCGGAAACATCTGAAGATTTTCAAATTTACCGTAAATTTCCTTTATGGTCTTTATAGCATATTCTTCGTTATCTTCAGCAATATAATCCCGAATATTCTTCAGATCCTTTGCAACAATCGGGTTGATCCGCAGTTTTAACATCTTATTCCCCCACAAGTGCTTTCAATTCGTCCAGATTCAGCCAACCTTCACCGTCTTTCACTGCTTCTTCGGCTTCCTGTAGCTTCATCAGAAGCTTTTTCTCTGCACGGTCACGCTCGTAATCTTCAAAATCCATAACCACAAAACGTCCTCTGCCATTCTTGGTCAAATATACCGGCTCTCCTTTATGACAATTTTTCAAGACTTCATTATAATTTCTCAAATCAGATACTGGTAAAATACTTGCCATATTCTTTCAACTCCTTCTTTTGATTTCATATTGTTTCTACTACTTTTATTATACACAAAAAGCTGTAAAATTCAACGTGGATTTTTACAGCTATTAAGATATTTCAATATTTCCTTGGTATCTATGTGATTCTACATCAAATGTAATCCAATTCTTACATTATCGACATGCAAAGGAACCGAAATTCGTATCTGTATCTACCATTTCCGGTTCCTTTGATATATAATAAGGCTTATTACTATGTATAAAAGCGAGGTTTTCTATGAAAAAGATAAAACGTATCTTAGCAGTCGTCGGTGTGATCCTTTTAGTCGGACTTTATCTTTCGACACTCGTGTTTGCCCTGATCGGAAGCCCGGATGCCATGAACTGGTTTAAGGCTTCGATCGTTGCAACCGTGATCGTTCCTGCTCTGCTTTGGGCATACACCATGATCTACCGTCTGCTTAAGGATCATTATTCTGCCAAAGACGAAAAATAACTTTTATTTATTCCGTTTCCGTTGCAGATTCACTTTCTGCCGGTTCTGTTTCCGTCTCGGTATCCGGCTCCTTTGTCAGATCTTCGATGCTCTTTTCAAAAGAAGTTCCGACAGAGGTGCTGCTTAAGTATACCGTCTGATCCTCATCTTTCATCAGATAATATTCACTTAACATTGTATTTTCTGATCCAACCTTTAAGGTCGTCGTGCCATCTGCGGTTGTCACCGTAATAGTATTTGACGGATTGTCAAGTCCATAATCCGATAAGCTGTCATAATCTGTGATCTTATCTGTTGCTTCCACAGACAGGATACCAGAAAGCATGGATGTGATCTTCGATGAATCGATCGGGATCGTCTTATCCTTGTTGTAATACCAGGTATCTTCTTCCTTGACAAACTCTAAGGTCTGATCTTCATACTGATAGGAAAATGCTGTTATATCATCACTCTTTAGATCCGTCAGTGTGATCTTTTCCGCTGCTTCCTTCGCCTCTTCTTTTTCACTCTGCTTCTGATTATAGATCCGTACTCCGGCATATGCCGCAATACAGAGGATCAAAAGGATCACCAGTACCAGAAATTGCTTTTTTTGTCTCTTCATTATCTCTTTCTCCTTTTTACCCAGATTACAATACCTGCGACAAGCAGAAGTACCGGAATCACAACAATTCCAAAGATTGCACCAAGCATCGTAACTGTCGCATTTACCGTCAGTGTGGATGTGTCATAAGACTTCACCGGGATTACCGTTGTGCTCTCGCCGGAATCGCTGACAAGATTTGTGATCGCATCGGAAAACAGTGCGCTGTTGTTGCCGGATACCATCTGGTCCGCATCATCGGTAAGCATCGTCTGGCAGGAATAAATGATCATCTCGGTGGTGTTATCATCATCGACTTTCTGCTGTACATCAAGTCCGATCGTAAATGGTCCGTTGATGTCACCATCTTCCTTATCTAAGGTTGTCAGATTGGCAACATCCTGTTTTACATAGGAATCATCCGATGTGGTAAGTAACGGTGTATAGGTGATCTGACCGGTGGTATCTTCGGTTGAATCCACACTCTCGGTACTCTCTTCATTCTTTGGATAGGTCATTCCCATTGCACTTGGCGCAAATACATATCCACCGGATGCGGAGGTCGTAAGGCTGCCGGATGCAATATCCGGAAGCAGATAATATGGCTGCTGGTAATAGTGATCCTTGTCACCCTCTACCACAATACCATCCTGAAGACTTACCTGATATGCTTCTAAGATCGACTTGAAGTTCGTCATATCCTCGGTCGTATATGTGGTTGAGATCAGTACCTTTCCACCCTTTTGCAGATAAGCAATGATCTTTGCCGCATCATCCTTGGAAAAATCAGAGGTTGGTCCATTGATAATGACCGCCTTTGCGTCATCCGGGATCTCGTCGTATTTTAATAAGTTAATGGTCTGTGCGGTGATGTTTGCCTTCGTGATCACTTCCGAGAAGTTACCGGACAGTGAGGCTTCTCCATGTCCCTCGATCTCATAGACCACCGGCATGTCATCGCTCGTTACATATTCGATCGCGCTTGTGATCCGACCCTCGCCATCATAACCGGTTGTCTGGTAATTATAAGAAGAATCATAGCCGCCTTCATACATATTACTGTAATTTACCAGCTTGTTCCGCTTATCACTGACAACGATCAAACTGTTTCTTGTCACGGATGTATCATCGGTGTAGGTCTGATAGAAGTTCGGGTATTTTGCCGGATCCTTGTATTCTACCTTTACATGGGAGCTTTCTGCCTTGTAACGCTCTAGTGTCTTTGCCACGGTCTCATCTGCGGACTTTTCTGCGGCAAGTACATAGATCGTAACATCCTCGTCTAACTTCGAAAGCATCTTCTTCGTATCATTTGTCATCGAATACAGGTGATTCGACGTTGCATCAAGCTGTGTGATCGTGGTTGGAAGTGCCTGCACAACGAGATTGACCACGACTGCAAGTGCGACTGCAAATGCAACCATTCCGGTGCTGAATACACCAAGTCCGATCTTTTTCACACTCATGCTCCAGCGTCTCTTCTGGATCGACTGCACGGTCAGGAATAAAAACAGGACGATCAGCGTCAGATAATAGATCACACCGCTTAAGTCAAACATTCCGGATGAAAAGTTATCCAGCGGGGATGTCAGATCATAACAGCCTAAGATCTTCGTCAGAAGATTCCCGGAACTTGAGATCAGTCCGCAGATACTTCCCATCATATAGCCTACAAATAAAGCTGCAAAGGTGATGACTGCTGCGATCACCTGGCTCTCGGTCAGGGAGGATAAAAACATACCGATCGCAATACAGCTTAAGCCATACAGCCAGAATCCAAGCAGTGCCGCATAGCTTTCTCCGAATGCAACGGTTCCAAATGCCGATAAGATAAGAGGGGTAACCGCGATCACTGCGATCACAACCGTATAAACGGCTGCCATTGCAAGATACTTGGCTGCAACCACTTTTCCTACCGATACCGGAGCGGTAAGGATCATCTGATCTGTCTTATTTTTCCGCTCCTCCGCTAAGATACGCATTGTTAAAAGCGGTACCGTGATCAGAAAAATAAATGAGATTGCCGATAATGTATTGCTGATGGACGGATATCCATAAACAAGATTGTAAACGTAAAAATACAGACCATACAGGCACAGGGTTACTGCAAGAAAGAGCCATCCTATGACTGACTGGAAATAAGCTTTGAATTCTCTTTTAAATATTGCTGACATCAGGCTGTTACCTCCTCATCTTTTTCTTTCTGATCCGCTGCCGGCTTAGGCACGGATGCTGTATCCGTATTCGAAGTCAGCTCTAAGAAGATATCCTCTAAGGATTTTCCGCCTGTCTTCATCTCAAGAATCGGAAGCTTTGCATCTGCACATGCAAAAAATACTGCTTCCCGGATGTCTGTCTGCTTTGCGGCACTTAACTTCACCTGTGTCGTACCTTCTTCTGTGCCGGATGTAATCTCAGACTTTGCAATATCCGGGATCTGACCAAGCACCTGCCCTGCCTGTGCTTCATCGGATCGTAAGGTAAGCTCGATCTCCTGTCCGCCGGACATCAGATTCGTCAGATTCTCTGTGGTGTCCGATGCCACCAGCTTCCCCTTTGATATGATAAATACATGATCACATACGGCACTGATCTCGGAAAGAATATGGGAACTTAATATGATCGTATGCTTTTTGCCAAGTTCACGGATCAGTTCCCGGATCTCTATGATCTGCTTTGGATCAAGTCCGACCGTCGGCTCATCTAGGATCAGTACCTCCGGGTATCCGAGCACTGCCTGTGCAAGTCCGACTCTTTGTCGGTATCCTTTGGAAAGATTACGGATCAGACGGTTCTTCATATCCGTGATCTTTGTTAAGTCCATTGCTTCTTTTACATACTGTTTCCGCTTTGCCTTTTCAATCTTCTTTAACTCTGCGGCAAAATCCATGTATTCCTGCACGGTCATATCCATGTATACCGGCGGCAGCTCTGGCAGATAGCCGATGCACTTTTTTGCCTCCTCCGGCTGTGCGAAGATGTCAAAGCCATTGATCTTCACTTCTCCGCTCGTCGCTCCTAAGTATCCGGTAATGATGTTCATCGTCGTGGACTTACCGGCACCGTTTGGTCCTAAGAATCCATAGATTTTTCCTGATTCAATCTTCAGATTCAGATCATCTACTGCTGTATGGTCACCATACTTTTTCACCAAATGATTGATCTCAATCACAATTACTCCTCCTTTAGACTATCTTTTATCAGATACTATCTTATTTTTGAATTGTGTTGAAAAGAAGATGAATTTGTGTTTTTTATGTGTCCAGACAACAGCTATAAGCGATATGATTTCATACAAAAAAGCAACCCTTTCCTTTCCCACTATGAGAAAAGAAAAAGTTGCATTTCTTTTATTATTATGTACTAATCATTTTGATTCTTGCTTGTCCGATATTATGCTCTTAGACTATTTCATCTTTACCGTTTTTACACTGCTGTAACTGCTATATACTTTCCTGCCTGTTGAATCCAGCTTATACGCACGTACCTTGAGATAACTGGTCTTTCTCGGAAGCACTGATACCTTACAGGTGGTCGTGGTAACGCTTTTTACTTTCCGGTACTTTCCTTTTTTCGAACTGGAACTGTACACTTCATATAGCAATTATGTGCTGGATGTATCACCGAGCATTGTACATTTCTCGGCAGAATTTAAAAAACTGTTTTGGGAGGAACTGTCAAAGGGCAGGCTTCCACGTG
>CACZPJ010000045.1 GCA_902782995.1 uncultured Lachnospiraceae bacterium
ACCGAACCGACATAATCAGAGACACCGTGGGTGATCGCCGGGTTGATCGTATACTTTGCAATATATCTGCGGACACGGAAGTTATCGCTCCTCTCACTGTCTTCCGGTAACGGTCCACGCTGTTTTTTCATCTTATCCGCGGTCTGCCACGTTCTTGTTATGACTTCTCCCACACGCCCCATTGCCTGTGAATCGGAGCTCATCATGGAAAAGATTCCCATATCGTGTAAGACATCCTCTGCCGCAATCGTCTCCGGACGGATTCTTGAATCTGCAAATGCAATATCCTCCGGTACTTTTTTATCGAGATGGTGACAAACCATCATCATATCGA
This sequence comes from uncultured Lachnospiraceae bacterium, assembly GCA_902782995.1. Classification (GTDB taxonomy): domain Bacteria; phylum Bacillota; class Clostridia; order Lachnospirales; family Lachnospiraceae; genus Roseburia_C. The sequence continues at coordinate 335 of CACZPJ010000045.1, forward strand.
GATGCTCATCCAGCGTATTTTTCGTAAATGGCATTGTCGGGTTCGTAGATGACGGAAGTACGTTCGGGAAGGATGCTGCGCGGATGATATCCGGTGCATGTCCACCGCCTGCGCCCTCGGTATGATAGGTATGAATCGTCCTGCCCTTGAAGGCTGCGACCGTATCCTCTACAAAGCCGGCTTCGTTTAAGGTATCCGTATGGATGGCTGCCTGCACATCGAACTCATCACAGACCGTCAGGCAGTTATCAATGGCTGCCGGTGTAGAGCCCCAGTCCTCATGCAGCTTCATGCCGCAGGCACCTGCCCGGATCTGCTCTCTGATCGTATCAAGCTCTGCCGAGTTGCCCTTTCCAAGATAACCAAGGTTCATTGGAAGCTCCTCGGATGCCTGTAACATTTTTTCAATATTAAAACGTCCCGGTGTACAGGTCGTTGCATTTGTACCGTCTGCCGGGCCGGTACCGCCACCGATCATGGTTGTAATGCCACTATATAATGCGGTCTCTACCTGTGTCGGGCTGATAAAATGGATATGTGTATCCAGCCCTCCGGCTGTTACGATAAGCCCCTCTCCGGCAATGACCTCTGTTCCCGCACCGATGATCAGATTCTCGTCCACACCATCCATAATCGCAGGGTTTCCCGCCTTACCGATTCCACAGATCTTACCGTCCCTGATGCCGATGTCCGCCTTTACGATGCCCTAGTAGTCCACGATGACCGCACTGGTAATGACGGTATCCGGGCAGTTATCATCACGTACCTTACAGGACTGTCCCATGCCATCACGCAATGACTTGCCGCCACCGAACTTTGCCTCTTCACCGTAGGCTGCATAATCTTTTTCTACCTCAATGATCAGTGACGTATCTGCCAGACGGATACGGTCACCGGTCGTTGCTCCATACATATCTGCATATTTTGCTCTGCTTATTTTATTCATCGGTTTCTACCCCCTTGAATCCTTTTTCCTTCGCAAGCTTAAATGCCTTTTCCTTCACTGCGGGATCGTCTATTTTTCCCTCGACCAGTGCATTTAATCCGTATCCTTCTCTTGTTCCGCCGATCTCAACCAGATTCACGCGGCGGGTCTCACCCGGCTCAAAACGTACCGCCGTTCCTGCCGGAATATCCAGACGCATGCCATAGGCAAGCGCACGATTGAAGGAAAGCTGCTTGTTTACCTCGAAGAAATGATAATGGGAGCCTACCTGGATCGGACGGTCTGCGGTATTCGTAACCTGGATCTGTGCCGTATCCTTTCCGGCATTCAGTTCGATCTCACCGTCTTCGACGAGCAGCTCACCCGGCTTTACTTTTCCGTTTCCGGTGATCGGGTTATGTACGGTTACGAGCTTTGTTCCATCCGGGAAAGTTGCCTCTAACTGGATCTCATGGATCATCTCCGGTACTCCGTCCATGACATCCTCTGCACTCAGCATCTTCGTGCCCATGCTCATCAGCTCTGTTACACTATGTCCGTCCCTCGCAAGCTCTAAAAGCTCTGCACTGATATAGGCGATCGCCTCCGGGTAATTTAACTTTAATCCTCTTTCTTTCCGCTCCTTTGCAAGTACACCTGCAAAATGGAGCATCAGCTTATCCTGTTCCCTTGGTGTTAAATGCATCTTCATCCTCTTTTCTCCACAAATGTGGTTATATTTTCTGTCCCAGAATCATCTGAGTACAGAAAAAGGCCTTAAAAGAAACTCCGTCGTTTCCTTTAAGACCTTTGTATTTCATTTCTAGGGATACTATAGCACACTTCCTGTTTAAAATGCAAATAAAACTATTCTATTTTTGTAATGATTCCACAATATCCTTATAACTGACAAGCGTAACATTCCCCATCTCTTCTGCCTTTTTTATACATCCCTTTGTAAATCCGGTTTTCGAAAACAGATAATAATGTACATTTGAGTAATGGAATAACATACTTCTATCAACCAGTTTTTCCAGCACATCAAGATCAACGTTTTCATTTCTCCACTTGCACTCTGCAAATAATGCTGTTTTTTGATCCTGTTCTCCCATGATATCTATCTCTGCCTGACATTTGTTCTTAGGATCATTTCCCCACCAGCGGCCAAGTGATGCAAACTCAACAGGTGCATTCCCGATAAGAAGCTGTTTCCACAGATATTGTGTACAAATATCTTCAAAGATTCTTCCCATATAATCACTAAGCTGATCTTTAATTTTCTTATATACTAAGTCTGTCGCCCCTCTCACGATCATCGAATTATTATCCAAGACAAACCGATACCAAAAATTAAACATATGATCTTCAATCGAATAGATGGATTTCTTAGACTCCTTTTCTCCATAAGGAGTTTCCTTTTTTATAATCTCAAGATTTATTAAATTCTTCAGATATCTTGCGCATACATTGGTATCTTCTCCGACCTTCGTTGATATTTCAGACATACGGGAATGCCCTGTCGCAATCGCTGTAATAATAGCTGTATAGATTGCCGGTTCTCTTACCTCCTGTTTCAAAAGATTCACCGGTTCTTCATATAAGAATGACATTGGATTCAAAAAAGTATTTTTTATATTGTCCTCAACACTCAGGTTATCACTCATCTGTAAAAGATATTGCGGAGTTCCTCCGGCAATTCCATACATCAATGCCTTGTCTTCATCCGGCAGATTCTTAAAATATTTGCAGCTATCTTCAAAATCGAACGGCATAACCTTCATCTGTGCAGTTCTTCTTCCATAAAGCGGCGCCTTATATGCCAGCACATGATCTTCCATATACGACATGGATGACCCGCAAAGAATGAGCATCAATTTAGAGGTATCTTTGCATTTATCGATCAACAACTGTAAGGTAGACGCCAGACTTTTTGAACCTCTTGCCACATATGGATACTCATCGATTGTTAAAATCACACGTTTTTTTTCCGCAATTTTAAATACATATTCAAGTGCCGCCTGATAGGATGCAAAATAAGTATCTGCCTGAATACCATTGCTGTATTCCATAATACTCTTACTTAAGTTTTCCAGATTCTGCTTCTCGTTGCTTTCCACACCCATAAAGTAGATGGATTCTTTATGATCCATAAAGTGATTGATCAGCGCAGTTTTTCCTACACGACGACGTCCATATATAACAACAAACTCAAACTTACCGGATTTATATAATTTCTCTAGTGCACTTAGCTCTTTCTCTCTTCCAATGAACATAGCAACACCCCCAACTCTATAGACTAACTATATTCCCTTTCTCCTATTTAGTCAAGTACGATTGACTAAAGTATAGT
>CACZPJ010000046.1 GCA_902782995.1 uncultured Lachnospiraceae bacterium
TCCTTCCTAGTCAAGTCCCAGTTGTGTTAAGATCTGTTTTACTGCAATACTGTAATCTTCTCTCTTCCGTATCTTATAAAGCTCTAATGCCTTATCCGGGCTTACGTTAAACTGATCGGATAAAGCCTGCTCTAACTGTGTTTCTAACTGGTTAAACTCAAGCAAGATACCAAGTTCCTCTGCATCCCCCAGTAATGCGTCATGCCTTCCGACACCACGGATCAGGGAATCTAATGCCATTTCATTCTGTCCTGCATTCATCAGGGAAATATAGGCCTCGTATTCCTCCTGCACCGCTGCCATGATATGACACTCGTTATAAAAGTCTTCATCTGCCTTTTTCACAGAAAGACCGGAAACCTGATTAAAGGCTTCGGTATAACTGCCTGCCTTATATGCGTCCTTGGCTGCACTGATATGATTCGAATATCCGATCAGGTTCGCGCCAAGATAGATCAGTAAAAATACCGATGCTGCCATTACCGCAATCAAAATTACCGGCTTTTTCGGAAGCGGCGGAGTCAGATCCGGCTCTTTTGGCTTCTTCTCTTTCTTCACCTTCGGCTTCTTTTCCTTCTTCGGCTTTTCCTTTTTCGGCTTTTTCTCTTTTTCTTTCTTCTTTTTCTTCTCTTTTGGCTTTTCTTCCGGCTGTGCTGAATCAAGTTCCTTTAAAATATCCATGTTCTCATCAGAGATACTTCCAAGAGAACCTTCCTCCGGCACCTTGACATCTGCCTGTCCCTCTTCCTCTTCTCCAAAAAGAAGTGCTGCCAGCTTCGCAAAGAATCCGCCCTTTTTCTTTTCCCCGGCTTCCTTGTCCTTCTTGCCTTCCTTAATATCTGACAATTCATCAATACTGCCGAGCTGGTCAAGCGCATTGACCGAATCATCGGAAACAGCGACATCATCCGCATCTGCCTTTAACAATTCTCCGATGTCTGATAACTCTTCATCGTCCGAAAGTCCGGAAAGCAGGTCTAAGAGTCCGTCATCGGATGCTCCCTCTGTCTCTTCATCTAAGGAGTCCTCCGGAATCAGTTCCTCATCTTCAGACTGATCTGCCTTATCCTCTGTAGCTTCCTCCGGTTCAGCCGTTTCATCAGCGAGATCTTCGCCAAGTGAAAAATCATCCTCTAAAAGTCCGCTCTCTTCCTGTGGCTGTTCATCCAGATTCTCCTCATCTGACGATAAGTCCGGTTCTTCGGCAGATGTAAGCAGATCATCCGAGCCATCCTCCGGCTCTCCCGCTTCATCTACACGCTTTCTGGCTTCATTTACAATATCATCGATATTATCCACGATCTTCTGCTGATCCTCTGGCTGTTCCTCATTCTGTTCTAACTCCTGAGGAGTCTTAGAATCTTCGGAATCAAGTTCTAACTCGAAATCGTGAATAAAATCATCTGCTTCATTTTTTCTTAATTCGGCTTCAAATTCATGGTAGAATTCATGTCCAAATTCACGTCTGCGCTTTCTGCTCTCTCTTTCTCTTGCTGCCTTGCTCTCGTCCTTACGAACGGTATCTAACAGGCTTTCAATATCACTCTGGTCGTTTCTTCCAGATGATACCGAATTCAGTAAATCATCTAAATAATCTTCACTATTACTCAAGGGAAACTTCCTCCGTAAAAAAATTTAAACTACCATAATATATACTAGGGGATGTGATTTCGAATCACATCCCCTTACTAATCTCATATCTTTTATTTGATCAGTCGGTCAATCGCTTCTACAAGATGTCCTATCTCCGGCTTGGTCAACTGTGCGTCGGCTCCTAATGATTCTCCCTTTCTTCTCATTTCTTCATTTACAAGGGAAGAGAAGATAATAACTGGAATATCTTTCATCTCATCGTCTGATTTGATCAGCTTCGTTAATCGGTGTCCGTCCATTAACGGCATCTCAATATCTGTAATTACACAGTGGCAATGGTCGCGAAGCGTTCCTTCTTCCCTATACTGTACCAGCTTGTCCCATGCTTCCTGTCCGTTCATGTTCACATTCAGGTTCGTATATCCTGACTTCTTCAGGCAGTCTGTGATCAGCTTGCTTAATAATGGTGAATCCTCTGCAATCACGATCGGTGCATTGACTCTCGAACGGTCTTCCATCTCCTCTAAGTCAGAAACCTTAAGTCCTGTCTCCGGGCTGATGTCCGTTACGATCTTCTCACAGTCAAGGATTACAACCAGCTTGTTCTCTAACTTGATCACACCAGTAGAAACGCCCTGATCCTTCGAGTTCACTGTTGAGTCAGGCTTAATAATGTCTGCCCATGAAACACGGTGGATTCCGATAACCTCATCTACATGAAATGCAATGTTTAACTTATTAAAGTTCGTAATGATAAACAGACCCTTTCCCGGTTCTTCTTCCATATCCAGACACCGGCGAAGGCTGATGACTGTGATCATCTCATCTCGCGGCATGAAGATTCCTTCTACATAAGGATGTGCATTTGGAATTGGTGTTACTTCATGATAAGATAAAATCTCACGGATCTTCGCAACATTGATTCCATAATGATTCCCTTTTAATGTAAATTCCAGAACCTCAAGCTCATTTGTACCGTTCTCTAACAGAATATTTGTCTCCATGTATGTTTCCTCCCGAAACCATTCTCTTTTTATTACGTCCGCAGTGCAGGTACGAGAATGCTTTCTTCTGCTCCTCTTCTGGCACTGTTAATCACTTATATCCATTATAGCATATTGTTATACGCATTTGCACAATTTTTTGGAATTTTTTCCACAAATTTACTGCATTTTTCTTATGTACTACAAATTTACAACAGCATTCGATCCATCTGCCTGTACTTCTAACTGCATCTGACCTGTCTCGCCGCTGTCCTCAGGGACTTCAAAAAGCAATACCACGTCACTGCGTCCTCCCGCAGGAATCGTATCCTTATAGGTACTCAGATCATTCAAAAGGATCGTTGTCTTTGCTGCTATCCTGGTGTCGTTCATCTGAAGACGGATAACCGGCTGTTTGCTTAACACATCAACGTCCACATCCGTATCTCCGGTATTTGCAACTGTAAAATCGAGTACTAAAAACTTCTTGCCTGACGCTGCATCAAGGGCATAGGTTCCCGGCTGTATATAAGAATCCTTGTATTCCGATCCGTTATAGGTAACGGATACACCACTTAACCCAAGTGCTTCTGCCATACTCTTTGTTTCTGCCGCCACATCGGATGAATGATCCCCACCAGATGTCTGACCACTTCCACTCTGTGTATCATCTGCTGCCTGTTCCGTCTCTGTCTCGGTCTCTGCTTCCTGTTCCTCTTCCTGAAGCTTCTCCGGTGACACATAACACAGACCATCCGGCTGACGCCTGTTGTATTTGGCGACCACATGCGCAGAATAATTCACAATGACTGCTTCTTCCTGCTCGGTCAGTGTGACTGGAGCATCTCCGCATCCCTGCATGATAAGTGCAGACGCCAAAAGTAATGCGCCTGCCTTTAATTTCGAACTCTTCATCTGCTTCTCCTTAAGCATCTCTTCTTCATAATCCAAAAGAATATTCCTAATATCTATGTTATCATTTTTTGTAAAACTAGGCAACTATTAATTATTTTTTGCATCCAGTTCAAACCAGAATTCCACTCCGTCTGCGTGATTTTCTACGCCACACTCCCGGTGGAACGAATCCATGATCGCTTTTACGATCGAAAGACCGATGCCGCTTCCGCCATATTCCCTGGTTCTTGCCTTGTCCACTTTGTAGAACTTCACCCAGACATTGGCAAGGTCTTCCTCCGGGATCGGTTTTCCCGTATTAAATACACTGACGCGGACGCTGTCCGCCCCCTTTTTACAGGTGATCCGGATCTCTTTTGCGCCCTCACAGTGGTGGATCGCATTGCTTAGATAGTTCGATACGACTTCCTCCACCTTAAATTCATCCGCCCAGGCATAAATCGGCTCCTGCTCGTCAAATATCACATGGATCTCATTTTGCTCCAGTAAGATTGCCGAGCTTCCGACTACGCCGCGGATCAGTTCCGTAAGATCAAACCGCTCCATCGTAACAACATCATTTCCGAATTCCAGTTGGTTTAAGGTCAGAAGCTTTTTCACCATCTGGTTCATCTTATCTGCTTCATCAATAATGACGCTGCAATAAAAGTTCCTGCTCTCCGGATCATCCTGCACACATTCCTCTAAGCCTTCCGCATAACCCTGTATCAGTGCCAGCGGTGTCTTTAACTCATGGGAAACGTTCGACAAAAAGTCCTTCCGCATCTCGTCGATCTGTTCCTTCTTCTTAATATCGATCATCAGCTCATTATTCGCACTCTTTAGTTCCGAGATCGTATGCTCTAGTGTCTCGGATAACTGGTTCATATGCATGCCAAGCTGTTCGATCTCATTATCCCCGGTCACCTGATACTTGGCATCAAAGTCTAACTCTGCCATCTTCTGTGAGATCCCGGTCAACTGCACAATCGGATTCGTGATCTTGCGTGTCACAAAGTAAACCACGATAATGCTTGCGATCACCGCAAAAATCCCGATAAAAGCAAGCAGCTTGTTCGAAATACGCACCGTCTCCGAGATACTCTCAAGTGCCGTACGCATCAGTACGAGATTCCCGTCATCGAGTGTACCCCACAACACCAGATATTCCGCATTCATCCGGCTATCTGTTTCCTTCTCTAAGGTGTAACGGCTGGTGTGCTCTATGATCTCTGCCTTATTCTTCTGGATGCCAAACACAACCTCCTGAAACTGTACCTGGAGATTGTCAATGGCATTCGAAGAACAGCGTACCACCGTAAAATCCGGTTCTAATACCATGATCGTCATATTGCCATTGGCACAGATCCGCTCAAATTCCACATCGTAGGAACTGTTTTGCAGTGTCCCGTCCTGGCTCGCCGTGTCGATCGATTCAAATGCCTTATGCATCGTCTGCTGCTTATTGCGTGTATAATACCAGCCTGCGATCGTGGTATTTAACAGCCAGCACAAAAAGACCGTACCTGCGACCAGTCCGGTAATGATCATTGTGATCTGTTTTGTTATGGAACGGCTGTGCTTTTTCATTCGTCTACCTCAAACTTGTATCCCATGCCCCAGATCGTCTTGATGTATTCGCCCTTCTCACCGATCTTGCTTCTTAGCTTCTTTACATGTGTGTCGATCGTACGTGCATCTCCGAAATAATCATAGTTCCATACATGATTTAAGATCTTTTCCCTTGATAAGGCAATCCCTTCGTTCTCTACAAAGTAAGAAAGAAGTTCAAATTCCTTATAACTTAATTCAATCTTTTTGCCGTCTACCGTAACCTGATGTGCTGTCTTATCGATAACAATGCCGCCGACCTCTTCTACCTGCTCGGTCAGCTTCTTGTTCGAACGGCGTAAAATCGCCTCTACGCGGGCAACTAAGATCTTCGGGCTGAACGGCTTGGCGATATATTCATCCACACCAAGTTCGAAGCCCTGTAACTCGTCGCTTTCATCCCCCTTCGCGGTCAGCATGATGATCGGAACGGTTGAATTCTCTCTTACTTCCCTGCACACTTCCCAGCCATTCATCTTCGGCATCATCACGTCTAAGATCAACAGCGCAATGTCTTTTTCCTTATAAAAAATATCCAGTGCCTCTTCGCCATCTCCAGCTTCGAGTACCTCGAAGTCCTGTCTGACCAAGAAATCCCGCACAAGCTTACGCATTCTGCTTTCATCGTCTACCACCAGAATCTTTAACTTTTCCATATGAATAACCATGCCCTTCTCTCAGCCTGCAAACTTTGATATTGCAGATTCTTCCTGAATTTTGTATTTATCGTACCAGAAAATTATGTCAATTCTGTGTTTTATGGATTCATTCCATTCAATTCGCGTTCCCGTTCCTCTAATTGCTGCTCTCTTTCGTCTAACTCCTGCTGCCAGTTCTCATACTTGTTGATCAGCTTATTCTCGTAATTCAAAATATTCGGATTGTTGCTCGTTAAGGTAATCGCAAACATGGCAAGCATGGTAAGCAGCATAATGCAGCATGCAACCGAGAGCGTATGAAAGCGTTTTTTGTAATCCACATGCTTTTCGATCCGCTCCACCTGTTTTTCAGGCTCTTTTTTCTCCGGTGTCTGTGCTTCCTGCCTGCTGTGTTTTCCATCTGCCGCTTTTACCTGCGATCCGTATCTGTCCGGAAACGGAATCGGTACGATGTCCTCATTGCGTACATACGGAACTGCCATCAGATATTCCTGTAACTCCTTTAAAAAGCAGTATCCGACCGGTGTCTGAAACAGTTCCTCCTCGATCACCTTGCCATATACCTGAAGCACCATATCCGGATTCTCCATATCCATCTGATCCTTAATATACTGGATGCCCTCTAGTTCTTTTCTCGCCTGTTCAGCCAGCTTCTCGTCTGCAAATTCAAATCCGCCAACCTTCATCCTTCCTGTTCCTCCCTGATTATTTTTCAAATAAACGCAGTATCTTCCCTGATCTGCGGTATTCTGCCATATCGATCACACGCTGGTTGGCTGATCCCTTAAACTTCAACGTGATATCCTTCTGCTCTGTCACAAACGGTCCATCCACCAGAATATCAACACAGTCTAACATCGCTCCGGTCGCCTCACACCATCTCCTGCCTCCCGGCACAAGATCACGGTCAAGCACATAACCGGTATATGCCCAGATATTCTTATCCGGATAGGCTGCCCTTACCTTCTGCAAAAATGGAAGCAGTGCCTTCTGGTTCTCCGGCTCAAACGGATCTCCGCCAAGCAGTGTCAGCCCGCTGATATATTCCGAATTCAGAGATGCAAGAAGCTGCTTTTCGACCTCATCGGTAAACGGATCTCCGTTGTTAAAGTCCCAGGTCTCCGGCTGGAAGCAGTCCTTGCAGTGATTCCGGCAGCCCGATACAAACAGCGTTGTCCGCACCCCTGTTCCATTCGCAATATCGTTATATTTGATTGCTGAATAATTCATGATAATCCTCATTTCCTTTTTCAAAATCATGCTTTCTTCTAACTATAGCATTTTCCGCAAAAAAAGTACACCTCCGGCATCTGTTTCTGATACCGGAGGTGTGTATCTTAAAGATGTAATACACGTTCCTTGATCTCCTGTGTTCTTCCCTGATTCCAGAACTGGCTTCCAATGTAGCCGCAGGTACGTCTTGCAACATTCATCTTATCCTGATCTCTGTTATGGCAGTGTGGGCATTCCCATACCAGCTTACCGTCATCATCGGTCACGATCTGGATCTCGCCATCAAAGCCACAGACCTGACAGTAATCGCTCTTTGTATTTAACTCTGCATACATGATATTCTCATAGATAAACCGGATCACCGAAAGAACCGCTTCCAGATTGTCCTGCATATTCGGCACTTCCACATAACTGATCGCGCCCCCCGGTGAAAGAGCCTGAAACTGTGACTCGAACTTCAACTTGGTAAAGGCATCGATCGGTTCCGTGACATGTACATGATAGCTGTTGGTAATATAATTCTTATCTGTGACACCCGGAATCACTCCGAACCGTTTCTGTAAGCATTTCGCAAACTTATAAGTCGTACTCTCTAACGGTGTTCCGTATACAGAGAAATCGATGTTGTGTTTTTCCTTCCACATCTTACATGCATCATTTAAGTGCTGCATCACCTCTAAGGCAAACGGTGTTGCCGCCGGATCGGTATGAGACTTACCGGTCATATATCTGGTACACTCACAAAGTCCTGCATATCCAAGAGAGATCGTAGAATATCCGCCATATAACAGCTTATCGATCGTCTCACCCTTTTTCAGACGCGCTAATGCACCATACTGCCAGAGGATCGGTGCAACATCGGACGGTGTTCCCTTTAAACGGTTATGACGTGCCATAAGTGCGCGGTGGCATAACTCTAAACGTTCATCAAAGATCTTCCAGAACTTATCAAAGTCTCCGCCGGATGAACATGCCACATCGACCAGATTCAGGGTAACAACGCCCTGATTGAATCTTCCGTAGAACTTCGGCTTGCCGTCTTCATCATGGTATACCGTAAGGAAGGAACGGCATCCCATACAGGTATAACAGTTTCCGTCCTTTAATTCCTTCATCTTTTTCTCTGAAATATAATCCGGCACCATACGCTTTGCGGTACAGCGTGCAGCCTTTTTCGTCAGATAATAGTATTTGGAATCCTCATGGATGTTGTCTTCCTCTAAGACATAGATCAGCTTCGGGAATGCCGGTGTGATCCAGACACCATCTTCATTTTTTACACCCTGATAACGCTGGTCTAAGACTTCCTCAATCACCATCGCAAGGTCATGCTTTTCCTGCTCATTTTTTGCCTCATTCAGATACATGAATACCGTAACAAACGGAGACTGTCCGTTGGTTGTCATCAGTGTTACCACCTGATACTGGATGACCTGTACTCCACGCTCAATCTCCGCATGCAGTCTCTTTTCCACAATACTGCTTAAGGTTTCCTCATCCACGGTTGTTCCTGCCTCTTCAAACATGGCAAGGACTTCACGGCGGATCTTTTCACGGCTCACCTGTACAAATGGGATCAGATGTGCAAGAGAGATACTCTGTCCGCCATACTGGGAGCTTGCGACCTGCGCAATGATCTGCGTTGCGATATTACATGCCGTGGAAAAGGAATGCGGCTTATCGATCCTGGTTCCACTGATCACGGTTCCATTCTGTAACATATCCTCCAAGTTGACCAGATCGCAGTTATGCATATGCTGTGCAAAATAGTCTGCATCATGGAAGTGGATGATTCCCTGCTCATGGGCAGCTACAATATCCTCATCTAAGAGGAAACGCTTGGTGATGTCCTTGCTGACCTCGCCAGCCATATAATCACGCTGTACACTGTTGACTGTTGAATCCTTGTTCGAGTTCTCCTGCTTCACTTCCTCATTGTTGCACTCGATCAGGCTTAAGATCTGCTCATCCGTGGAATTGGACTTACGGACAAGTGCACGTTTGTAACGATAGGTTATATATTTTCTTGCAACAGAAAATGCGTGCATTTCCATCAGACGGTCTTCGACCAGATCCTGGATATCCTCGACATTCAGTGAATGATTTGCCTGCTTACAGGTATCTTCGATATAACGTGCGACCTCATGCACCTCTTCCATCGAAAGACGTTCATTCTCTACCACCTCACGGTTTGCCTTACTGACAGCCGTTATAATCTTTGTAATATCAAATATGGCTTCTACGCCGCTTCTTTTAATGATCTTCATATTCCCTCTCCTGATATGTATTCGCAGACCAGACCGCCCGACAGCCAGACAGTGCATAGCCCTGCCTGGCTGTCGGGCAGTCGCCCTTCCAGTGACAGCCGGACAGAACAAAGCTCCGTCCGGCTGACGGGCAGTCGCCCTTCCGCCGAAAAAGAACAACATATGCTTTGTGCAAGCACAGCATATGTTGTTCTTTTTCGGCGCACTGCTCGTTGCTAATGCACATTATATACCATATATGGTGGGGGATGCAATACCCAAACACTAGATTTATGAATAAAGCTGATTCACGCCTGAATGAAGTGCCTAAAACCGGCATGTTACACAAGATATAGAAATCTGTTTTTCTATGGCACAAAGCGGTATCCTACCCCATAGACCGTCTGGATGTAACGCGGATTTTCCCTGTCATCTTCGAGTTTTTTCCGCAGTCCCTTGATATAGGTATCTATGCTTCTGTCATATCCGTGAAAAGCATCCTCTAAGGCATATGCAATAAGCTGTTCCCTTGTGAAGACACGGTTCGGGTAACGTGCCATCATGGTGAACAGCTTATATTCGGTCGGTGTCAGCCGGATCTCTCTTCCATTTTTTTCTACTCTTCTTCGTTCCAGATCGATAAACAGACTTCCTTTTTCATCCTGTAACGTTGCTTTCTTTTCCTGACGTTCCAACAGCTCGATCGCATCTGCGATCGAATCGGCTAACAGGATTTCTCTGTCTGCATTTGCAACCAGTGTATTTAATTTCTCTACATCCTCCTGTCCGGATAATACGATCAGAACTGCACTTTTTTCCATAACACTTCCCACCCGATACTGTTTTCTTATCTAGTCTGTCTCTTTTTTTCAAAAAAATGCGTCTTATACAATACGACGGATCGATAAGATGGAACGATAGGTAGCACTCGAAACCTTAATTCCGCTGGATGGATTACTTGCATGTACGATCTGTCCATTTCCAATATAGATTCCGATATGTCCGGAATACCAGATCAGATCACCCGGAAGCGCATTTTCGATTCCTGCCACAGCACTTCCGCACCGTCCCTGTTCACCGGAGGTTCTCGGAAGTGAGATTCCAAAGTGGGCATAGACACTCTGTACAAAGCCGGAGCAGTCTGTTCCATTTGTCAAGCTGGTTCCACCATATACATATGGATTCCCCACAAACTGCAAGCCATAAGATGCGATACTGCTTCCAAGACTTGCGCCGGCTGATGATGTACTTGCTGCCGGCTCAGGCTGTTTCGCCGGAGTCTTGGCCGGCTGCGATGCCTGTGTCTGACTCTGCCCGCCTGATGCAGATGAAGCTGCTTTTGTCTGAGTACCGGAAGCCTGTGCATGATCGGAGCTGCCCGCCAAAGAACGGCTGTTCGCAGCCTGACGCTGTCTTTCCGCTTCCGCTGCCTGTCTTTTCTGCTCCTCCTCTGCTGCCCGCTGCCTTGCGATCTCACGTGCCGCTGACTCTGCCGCCTGTCTTCTCTCCGCTTCTTCTTTTGCAAGTCTTTCTTCTTCTTCCTCTTTTGATTCTGCATGGACGTTCTCGGTATAGACATCGACATACTCCGTAGAAACATAGCCCTCGCCTTCTTCCACTGATACCTTCACCCAGCCATCCACTTCTTCACTGACTGCAAGTGTATCTCCAAGCGGCACAAGTCCTAACACCTTCGCATCAGTTCCCGGCTCCATACGCACCTTTAAGGTTACGGTTGTCACCGTGGCAAGACGTTTTCCGACTTCATCGGCAAGTGCCTGTCCTTCTTCTCCGCGCAACACATATTCTGCCTTGACATAGCCATCGACACTGCCGGAGCTGATACGGTACCAGCCATCTTCTGTTTCTTCGAGCAGCGTGCCGACCGAATGGTCGTATAACTTTCCGATCACTTCACCATCCATACCTGCATGATCCCGGATATTGACATAGTTATCTACGGTCGCGATCACAAGCTCCGGTTCCTGTATCGCTTCGGTCACGCTTTGTTCTTCCCTGTCATCTTCCGTATGCGACTGTTCTTCTATATTCAGTTCGTCTATCTTCAATTCTTCTATCTTCTGTTCTTCTGTCTCCTGATTTTCCTGTTCAGTATCCTCTTGTCCTTCTTCCTCATCTGCCGCAGCACGGGTCTTTTCGAGATCATTTTTCACGATCCCCGCCTGTTCATATTCTGCTAAGGCAGCCTTTGAAATAGAAGAAACCCCTGCCACCAGTCCATCTGCAACTGCTGCCTCCTCTGATGCAGGAACTGCTTCTGCTGCTTTCCTCCCTACCGTTGTCATTGTGCCAAGCACTGCCATGCCTGCCATACTGATAAGAACTGCCTTTACTTTGTTTAACTTCATACGAATAACTTTCCTTTCTGTTAAATTGTTACGATTTTGTTACATAATAGTATGAAGTTGTGGGAATACTATGGGGATTCTATGAAATTTGTGCCTGACAGGGATTCTTAAATCCGGGTGTCCAAAGCTGCTTTTATTGTTTGTGAGATGTAAATTGCACACGGAATTATGAATTTGCGACTTATGGAGAATCTTAGATTTTCTTGATGTTCTGTAAATAGTCTGGCAATGCAGCAACAGGACGTTGCTGCAAGCAAAAGCCGTGACATGGATGTTGCGTCTTTTGCGGTTGCCGGAAAAAAGAGCATTTTGGCAGAACATTTAGGAAATATTAGATTCGGAATTCGGAACAAATTCATAATTCCGTGTGCAATTTAACTATATTATAATATGGACAGCGTTTAATACCCGGATTCTGGAATTACTGACACAACAAAAACAGCCACATCACTGTGACTGTTCAAAAGGGGGAGTTATGAAAAAGATTATCAAATGAAACTGTCATCGGGGAAATGACTTTGTTTTCTTTTGATGATATTAGTATATCCGGGAATTGTGAAAATCCGTTGTCAAAAATGTGAAGTTTAAGGAAATAAATTATGAGCAAATTGTTAAGTAAACGTATAAGTAGCCGAAAAACTCCCGTTTTCACCCATTCAAAATTTCGTCAAAATATGATTTTTTAATAGCATGAAAAAATTTATATTTTTTTGTGAAATAAGGGTTGATTTTTGTAAAATAATGTTGTATATTACAAAAGTACTAGCTAATAAGCTAATATAATTTTTCATAACTCATGCACTTCAGATCGCAAGATCTGGAGTGCACTCCCCGAATTTTAAGGATGTTCATTTCATGAACATCCTTTTTTTAGGTTCTAAAATAAATGTTGGGGTAACGAATTATATTTGATGTTCGTTACTCCAACATTTTTGTTATGATAAAAGAAAAACCCCCAA